>JBQCJB010000239.1:0-4047 GCA_051953155.1 Aureliella sp.
AGATGACCGATCGCGGCGCGCACGTCATCGACTTGGCGCAGATGGTTACCGCCAGCGATGCGAGCGGCCCGGTGCTGTTCGAGGCCGAGGGGCGGCGTCCCGATTCACCGCTGTACGATACCTTTCTCGACTTCACCTTCATCAACACGTATGCGTCGGGGCTGCCCATCATCGGCAGCAACCGCGGCCCGCGGGGCATCGGTTTTGAAGGGAGCGAAGGCTCGCTGTTTGTGCATATTCATGGTGGCAAATTGGAAGCAACTCCCGCCAACTTGTTGGACGTCGCGCCAGGCAGTTTGAATATTTCGATCGGCCGCAGTCCCGGCCACCACCGAAATTTCCTCGACTGCGTGCGCTCGCGGCAGCAGCCCATCGCCAATCACGAAGTCGGCCATCGCACGGCCACGCTCTGCCATATCAACAATCTCGCTCTGCGGCTGCAGCGACCGTTGGCATGGGACCCGGAGTCGGAAAAGTTCATCGGCGATGACGACGCCAATGCGCTTTTGATGCCCACGATGCGCGAGCCCTACACGCTCACGAGCATCTAGGGCCGCCGGAAATTCGAGCCGCCGCTAAACGCCCTTCTGGCTAAGCGGCCTTCGCATGACGCAGCCGCTTGTAGGCGAGCAGCACTTCGTACAGATCTTGCGAGACGATGACGCGGTCGCTCGAGAAATCGTGCAACCAGGCGCGCTTCGATTCCCAGGCATCGGCTAGCAGCGGCAAAAGATCGCCGACCGAAACGGCTACCCGCGCTTCGCCGACGACCCGCGTCAATGACACACTCGTGCGTTCCGACGCCCGCCCGCCGGCGGCGGGAACGGTCTGGCGAGCATCGCTGCCGTCGGGATCGAAGAGCTTCAGATGAGACTGATCCATGCGTCTACCTATGGTTGGACTGTTCTCGCTCGCGATGCTAGCAGTCTTTTCGGCTGCCGGTTTCACGGGCGTGTGGGAGTGCTAATCGTTTCCAAGGACTGCCGACAAGAGCAGCTTTTTGCTGCAGAAACACTTTGTTGCGTCAACCGCAATTGAGCGCTCGCCGGGCCACCATCAATCCGACCGCGCCGACGACGATTGCCGTCCTGCGTTGCGGTCAGTCCCTTTGTTCGGCAAGCACAGGCAACTCGCATCACCCAGAAGACTCCGATTTCGAAAAGTTTTCCTGTTAACCAAAACAGGCAAGCAAGGCAGGCCGGGAAGCCAGGGGTGGCTGTTGCGAGTCCGCGGGGCGGTCGCGGGCGTTTGACTTCGCGTGGCGGGAAATGAGAGTTTTCCGCGGTCGCTTGACAATACCGCTACCTTTACCTTAGATTCGCGCGTTTAAATTGAACGCAACTTCCGCTTCTGCCCACTTTCGTCATGGCGTCAGCAATGTTTTCTGCGCTCCAAATTGCTGACGGTGACCGGACTCCTGCCGCTTTATGAATGACCTTCGCAGTATCGCTCAGCAGTTGCGAATGCCCGCCGACCAGCTGCGCATCGCGGCCGATTTGCTCGAGCAAGGTTACCAGCCCGCGTTTATTGCTCGGTATCGCGCCGATGAGTCCGGGAATTTACCGAGCAATGTTTTATGGGCCTTGAAGTTTGCGCGAGAACGGCAACACCAGCTGGACACGGCGCGCCAAGAGTCGCTGGCTCACCTGGGCGAAGGCGTCGAACTGGACGATGAGGGCCGCGAGCGGCTCGAGCGAGCCAACACGACCGTGGACATCGATGTTGCCCTGCGATGTTTCCGCGCCCGTCGCGCAGCTCGACAGAGCGGCGAACGTTCCGGACAAGCGTCCGAACTGCTCGAGAAGATGATCGCCGCCACGGCGCCGGTAGCCGATCTGCCGACCTGGACCGCCGAGCAATTGTCGATCGCACCGGATCAGAGCGAGGCGATCGTGCAGCAGTGCTCGCGACTGGTCGCTTCGCTTTTGGCCGGCGATACCCGGCTGATGGAGCGCATGCGGCAAGCGATTCAGAAGAAGGCCTCCGTGCGCATCGAGGCGCAAGCGGAATCGCCAGCCAAACCAGCCAAAACCGATAAAGCTGCCGAAAAGGGCTCGGACAAGGCCAGTGGCGTAGACGCGGCGACCGCAGCCGGCGCTGACGCGCTGGGAGGGGCGAGTGCCGGACAGGCCGAACCGAGCTCGGAAGCAGCCGGAGCCGCAGAGGCAGCGGCCGATGCGCACGACAGCGATTCCGCCAGCGACGCTTGGGCCCACGACGATGACGATATGGTCGGCGACCACGCGGAAGACAGTGGACACGCCGATTCGCACGAGCACGGCGAGCCGGGCGAACATGGCGAGTCCAGCGAACTGGGCGAATCGAGCGAAGCGGTCCGCGCCAGCGACGCGGCCGGGGCAAGCGAGTCGGCTGAAGCGAGCCCGAGCGCCGAAGCTTCCGGCGAAACAACCGAAGCGTCGGCCGCCGGCGATTCAGCGACTCCTCCGATCTCGCTGACGTTTGCGAGCAACAAGAAATCGCGGGAAAACAAGCTCTCCGCAGGCAAACGCAAGGAGCGTGCGCCGGCCGCCGGCAGCGCCAAAGCGCTTGCCAAGTTGACCCCGCGCCAACGTCGCCGCCGCTGGCTGACCAGCGTGCTCCAGCCGTTTCGGTCGCTGAAAAAACCGCTGCATCGCTTGACCGCCTATCAAATGCTGATGATCGGACGCGGGCAGCGCAGCCAGTTGATCAAGGTCGAGCTCGATTATGATCGTCGCGCTCTGGTCAACATGGCGCGCGATGTGTTCGTTAACGATTCGCATCCTCTCTCGAAGTGGTTTGCCGAAGCGTGCGACCACGCGCTCAGCGGCGGACTGCTGGCGAAGGTCGAAGCCGACGCGCTGGCCGAAGAGGACGAATGGGCTCAGCAGAAATTACTGGAGGCCGCCACCGATCAACTGCGAGTCTCGCTGCTCCAGCGGCCGGTCAAAGGACATCGCATTTTGGTCGTCGACACCGTCGGGCCGAATTCGTCCTGCGTGGCGATCATCGACGCGCGCGGCAAATGCCTGGCCACGCAAGAGGTCGTCTGTAGCAGCCAGCCGTCGGTCGTCAGTCAGAATGTGATCATGCTCGGCGAGCTGGTGCACAAGCACAAGGTGACGCTGGTTGCCCTGTCCAACGGTCCGGCGCGCCGCTTCTTGATCCACACGGTCGCCGAACTGATGAAGCAGAGCGCCAGTGGCAAACTCCGCTGGACGATGGTTGATCGCGGCGGAGCCGAGGCCTACGCCACCAGCCGCCAGGCGAGCGTAGAACTACCGCAACTGAATCGTCGCTTCCGCGCAGCCGTTTGGCTGGGCCGCCGCTTGCAAGACCCACTGGGCGAACTGCTGAAGCTGGACACCAGCCGTCTTCGCTTGGGCAGCTACCAACGGGAACTGCCACAGGAACCTTTAAAGCGTTTGGTCACGGCCACGCTGTCGGATTGCCTGTGCGTCAAAGGCGTCGACGCGCGCTACGCGTCGGAACAACAGTTCAGCTACGTGCCCGGCGTAACGCCGGAGATCGCCGCACGCCTGTCCGAAATGGCGACCAAGCGTGAGTTCGTCTCGCGAGAGTCCCTGGTCGCGGCGCTGGGCGAGTGGTCGGAGACGGGCAAACGCCAGGCTCTCGGATTCCTGCGGATCTATCAGAGCCCGCAAACGCTCGATGGCACCTTGATCCATCCGGACGATTACCGGCTGGCGCAGCGTTTGATCGAAAACAGCGAATTGACCCAACCACCCGCGGCGCCCGAAGGCTGGTTGCCGCCGAAGATCAAGGTCCCCAAACCGCCCAAGAACGCGCCGCAGACGAGCGCCGCCGCCAGTGCGGAAGCTGAGCCGACTCTCGCAGCCAGCGCAGAGGCTGGCGGGCCGGTCGAGGGCACCGAACAACCCTCCGCCGAGCTGGCAGGCAGCGAAGCCTCGTCTAGCGAAGCCTCCGCCAGCGAGCCCTCAGCTGAGAGCGGTGCGTCTGAGGCTGCAGCCGCGTCGACGGCGAAGGCTCTCGAGGCAGCAGCGCCTGCCGAGTCCGACGCAGCGCCGGCGGCAACTGCCGAGACAA
>JBQCJB010000240.1:0-6058 GCA_051953155.1 Aureliella sp.
AAATGCCCGAGCACGCCCGCCAGTTTGTTGCCGATCGAAGTCGACAAGAACCAACCGCCCATCATCAGCGCGGTCAGCCGTGGCGGGCTGAGCTTGGACACCAGCGACAGGCCCATCGGACTCAAACACAACTCGCCGATCGTAATTACTGCGTAGGTGGAGACTAACCACAGCGGCGAAACTTTGTACTGGCCGTTGTTGCTCGCATAGACCGCAGCGATCATGACCAGTGTCGACAAACCGGTAATGAACAGGCCTAGGGCGATCTTGGCTGGCGTCGAAGGTTCGCGGCCGCGCGATGCCAGCCACGAGAAAGCTCCGACCACGACCGGCGTAAAGATGACGACGAAAAATGGATTGAGCGACTGGAACAGTTCCGTCGAGATCAACAGCAGGCGCGAACCCACCGCCGGCCACTGCTCCTTGGGCAGATTGTCGAGATAAGGGTTGACCTTGCCATCAGCCCCGGGTTCGGCGGTGACGACCTGCTCGAGGCCGACCGTCGTGGCTGCGGGCTCGAGCGCCTCGGGCATCTCGCGATGCGTGTTGAGTTCTGCCCAGGCGGTCAGCACGTTTCCGTTCTGATGAAAGATCGCCCAAAAGATGATGACCACGGCAAAGATGTACAGCAGCGAACCGATCGGCTTGCGATCCTCGGCCGACGCCCGCACGAACGTGCTCAGGTAAAACAGCACGACCGGGATACAGGCGAACAGAAAGGCATCGTTGGAGCGCGAACCGAAGATGGTCGAGGACTCGGCGGGCGCCCAGCCCAGTCCCTCGCGAATGCCGCCGAAAATCGAGCCGGCAAAGAACCCGACTAGCGCAAACAAGAACGCGGGCAGGAAGATGATGGCCGCGATCTTCGTCAGCGACATGTCTTCCGCCTGGGTCGGCTTGAGCTGGTCGGCGCTGGCGACCCGCTGCCGAAAGGCAATGAAGATTACCAAGCCCACCAACATGCCAACGCCCGCCGAGGCAAAGGCCGCACCCCAGCCGAAGTTGTTCCGCAGATACGCGGCGACGAAATTGCAGATGAAGGCACCGATGTTGATGCCCATATAGAAAATGTTGTAGCCTTTGTCCTTCATGCGAATGTAGTCTTCGCGGTTGTACAGGTTGCCCAGCAGCGTCGAGATGTTCGGTTTGAACAGACCGTTGCCGGCAATGATCAGGGCGAGAGCCAGCATGAACCCGTTGATTCCCGGCAGAGTCATGCAGAAGTAACCGGCCGACATTAGCGCACCGCCGGCGATAATCGTTCGCGAGTAGCCGAAGATACGGTCGGCCAGCAAACCGCCGATAAATGGCGTCAGATAGACCAGCGCGATGTACGTTCCGTAGATGTCGTTGGCCGTGTCACTGGCCAACCCGAGACCGCCCTTTTGCGTGTCGGTCATGTACAGAAAGAAGATGCCGAGCATCAGGTAGAAACCGAAACGCTCCCACATCTCGGTGAAAAACAGCACGTACAAGCCGGCCGGATGCGAGGGAGACTTCGTGGGCTCAGGACTCGTTGCTGGGGCTGTTGCCATTAGCGGTGCTCTTCATGCTTGCCGATTGGTGGACCAGCGAAAACCGCAACTGTTGTAGTTGATCCCCTCAGTCGAAACAAGCTGGCCTGCCGCACGCCCCGTCGATGGCCTATCGCGTCACTCGTTGTCCTCGCCCGAGATGACTTCGTCGTTGCTGGCGAATTCGCCCTCCAAGTCCGGTGCCTCGGCGAACTCTTCCTCTTCTTCGCTCGGGCCTTGGCCAGTGTGGCTGTCGCGCTTCTGCAAGTAGAACTTGATCGGCACCTCTCCGAAGGGCAAGTGATCGCGAAAGACGCCTAGCAGGTACCGCTGGTAACTGGGCGAGAACCCAAGGGGGTTGTTGCACATCATGACGATCGTCGGCGGATTGGTGGAGATCTGCGAAGCGAAGTAGATCTTGGGGCGTTTGTTGACGATCATCGGCGGCTGTTGCTGCTTGACCGCGGCCCGGACCAGTTTGTTGATCGTGGCTGTCGGCACTCGCGTCGAAGCTTGCTTGTACAGCATCTGCCCGTGGTTGAGCAGCGCCTTGACGTTCTTGCCGGTTTGCCCGGTGATGAAGGCAATCGGCACGTATGCCATGGTTGGGAAGTGCTCGCGCAGATATCGCACCCAGCGTTCGGTTGGCACTTGGCCGGCCACTTTGTCCCACTTGTTGACGACAAAGATGCACGGCTTGAATTGCTGTTCGATGTAATGGGCCAATTGCTTGTCAACGCGACTGATCGGTTCCATGCAGTCGAAGAACAACAGCACGACATCGGCGCGGCGGATGCTGCGCTGGGCGCGGTGCATGCCGTAGAAATCGATGTCCGTGCGGACGCTCTTGGTGCGTCGCAGTCCCGGCGTGTCGATCGCCATGAAGCGGTGACCATCGAGATCGAACAGCACGTCGACGCTATCGCGGGTCGTCCCGGGTACTTCGCTGACGATCATCCGCTCAGCGCGGGCCAAGGTGTTGACGAAGGTGCTCTTGCCGACGTTGCGGCGGCCGACGATCGTGATCTTCATCCGCGCCGGTTCGACTTCTTCGTCCTCATAATCGGGCTCGGGCAGCCGGGCCACGATTTCGTCGAGCAGTTCTTGACGATTGCGGTTCTGGAGCACGCTGACCGGAATCAGCCATCCGCGGCCCAGCCGATGGAACTCGTGAGCCTGCACGTCCAAGCCCGCGTGATCGGTCTTGTTGGCCAGCAGCAGAATGGGCTTTTCCACCTTGCGCAGCCGCTCGGCGACCGCTTCGTCCAAGGGCAACAACCCTGCCTTGCTGTCGACGACGAAGAGGATGACGTCGGCCTCGTCGATGCCGGTCGAGATCTGCTGTTCGACTTCCTTGGTCAGATTGTCGACGTCCTCAACGCCCATGCCGCCGGTATCGACGATCTCGAAAAACCGCTCTTCATGCTCGACCAGCATGGTGATGCGGTCGCGCGTCACTCCGGCCATGTCGTCGACGATGGCGATGCGTTTGCCGCACAGCCAGTTAAAGATGCTGCTCTTTCCCACGTTGGGGCGACCGACAATCACGACGCGAGGAACCGCCATCGAGGGCCCAATACAATTAATAATCGTCTAGAAATGCCAAGAAAAACGTTCCTTCCTAGTCTACCGGGGCGCGGTCGATCGTGCGAGGCTCTGGCCGCTGGCCGCAGGCGGGTTACTTGAATAACCTGCGGGGGTGACGCATGATGTTAGGCGCGTGGCAGGAGGCCCACCCGTTCCCACCCCACTCGAACCTTCCCTCCCGGAGAACTCCAAGATGCGTTTCTGGATTGCATGCGCCGCCGTCGGACTGGCGAGCCTGACCATTTATCAGTCCATCGACCGGCAGCCGGCCCAGTCGGACGACGCGGCCAGCCTGGTCAAGGCGGCCCAAGCCTTCGCCGGCCAGTTGGACAACGCTCAGAAGCAAAAAGCTCTGCTGGATTACTCGGCCAAGGAGCGGATTGACTGGCAATTCGTCCCGCTGCCGACCCGGAAGGGCTTGCCATTGATGGAGATGAAGCCCGAGCAGCAGAAGGTAGCACTGGAAGTGCTCCGGACTGCCGTCAGCCAGCTTGGCTACGAAAAGGCCCGCAAAATCATGTCGCTCGAGGACGTGCTCCGCAAACTCGAAGGCTCGGGGCTCGATCGCCGCAACCCGCTGAAGTACTACTTCACGATCTACGGCAAGCCCGGCGCATCGGAGCACTGGGGCTTGAGCGTCGAAGGGCACCACCTCTCGCTGAACTTCGTCCTCAAGGGGGACAAGATCGTCGATTCGACGCCGCAGTTCTTCGCCAGCAATCCGGCCGAGCTGAAGGACAACTATGGCGAAGGCTTTGAAAAGGGAATGCAGGTTCTGCGCGAAGAGGAAACCGTGGCCTTCGAGCTCCTCAAGAGTTTCAAAGCCGATGCCCGGAAACAGGTCATGCTCTCCAGCGACGCGCCCAAGGAGATTCGCGGCGCCGCTCAGCCGCAGCCACCCCAAACGCCGGCCGAAGGCATCACCGCTGCCAAGCTGGACGATGCGCAAAAGAAATTGCTGCGCCAGCTCTTGCACGCTTACACCGACAAGATGCGCAGCGAGGTCGCCCAGCAGCGCTGGCAGGCGATTGAAAAAGAAGGTTTTGACAAGGTCGCGTTCGCGTGGGCTGGAGCGGATCATCCGGGCGTCGGGCATTATTACCGCATCCAAGGGCCGACGTTCGTGGTCGAGTTCGTCAACGTGCAGGCCGACGCGGCCGGCAACCCGGCCAACCATATCCACTGCGTATGGCGTGACATGGGCGGGGACTTCGATCTCCCAATCGGCTCCTAACGAGCGGTCCGCTTTCAAAAGCATCCGACTGAATCGGCAGCTGCCGGCCCGAGTGCGCCGGCGGCTGGCGGTGGCAGTGTCCTAGGCTTACACTGGCTTGGAGGCACTGTTCGGAGAGCTATGAATTTTTTGCATCTATCACTTCTCGCCGGCCTGGGCGCGATGGCCGTACCCGTCGCGCTGCACCTGCTCAGCCGGCGGCAGCCGAAACTGATCACGTTTCCGGCGCTGCGTCTGGTCAAGCATACGGTCGTGCACCAGCGCGGCAGCTGGCAGCTCCGGCACTTTCTATTGCTGCTGTTGCGAGTCGGGCTGTTCGGTGCCATGGCAATCGCACTTGCACGCCCGCGCGTCCATTCGGCCATGCTGACCGCTGCGGTCGGACTCGGCCTGGTGGTCGCGGCCGCGATCTTTGCTTCGCTGGTGGCCCTCACGGCGGCCGTCACACGGCGTGGTGCGGCGGTGTGGATGCCTGTCGCCATCATCGCCCTCGGGCTTTGGACAGCCGCCGGTATCTGGACCGGCATCTCGCTGACCAGCGGGCCCGTCGTTCCCAGTTCTGATCAATCCGCGCCGGTCGCCGCAGCTCTGATCGTCGATACCGGCCCCAGCCTTGACTACCGGGCGGAAAACGCCAAGCGATTCGAGGCCGCCAAGGAGATGGCCGACTGGATTCTCGGCCAACTGCCGCTGGACAGTCGCGTCGGCATCCTCACCGGCGCCCCCATCGGCGCATTGTCGCTGGACCCCGCAACGGCCAAAGGGCAGATCCATGTCTTGCAACCTCAAGCGGCTCACATCGACCTGCCGGCCCGACTCCGCACGGCCATCGACCTCGTGCAGGCCAACAGCCTCGAGCGCAAAGAAGTCTATGTCATCACCGACCTGATGCGATCCTCGTGGGCAGGCGCAACGCCCGACTTGCCGACGCTGCTGAAAGATCAGGCCCGCGAAGTCCTGGTGCAGATCATCGACGTCGGTACGGAGCAGTCGACCAATTGGCGATTGGGTGAGGTCGAGACTCTATCCCAAGTGGTGCCCGAAGGTGGCGATGCGGAGTTTCGCGTTTCCGTCTCGCGCAGCCCGAATACCCCCGGGGCCAGCGCCAGCGTCGAACTCTATCAAGAGCAGATCGATCCGCGCTTGCCGATCATCAGCAACGGCCAGTTAAAGCTGCCTCCCAGCCGCGTCGTCGATCGCGAAATCGTCGACCTGACCCAAGCGGCCGATGCCCAAGTCACCCTCAGCGCGCACTCGCTGACGCCGGGCACGCACAACTTCCACATCAAATTGACCATCCCTGATCCCTTGGAAATCGATAACACGCGCTACATCACGGTCGTCTGCCAGGCCCAGCAGGCGGCGTTGGTCGTCTCCGACGACGCGGACAACGCCAGATTCCTTCGCCTGGCACTCAGCCCGAGCGCCGAAAGCGATTCGCCCGCCAACCTGGCCGATACCAGCCTGACGCAGCAAGTCCGCTACAACCAACTGGCGCAGGTCGATCTGGACCGCTACCGCGTCGTGTACCTGAACGATCCGCCATCGCTACCACCATCGACGGTCAGCATGCTGGAAAGTCACGTCAAGCAAGGTGGCGGGCTGTTCATTACGCTCGGGCCTTCCATTGGCTCGGTCGACCAGGCCCAGGCGTCGCCCCTAGCGCGATTGCTGCCCGGCAAGCTGGCCCGCATTGGACGCCGGCCGCAGAGCGACAGCAGCC
>JBQCJB010000241.1:0-4271 GCA_051953155.1 Aureliella sp.
CCACAAGTCGGCTGAACTCGGCATCTGAGGGCGACTCGGCAGGTGAATCAGACCAGCCAAAAACGCCAAAACCCTTGGACGATCAAGGGTTTGGATTGCCGGAACTTGCCAGCGATTGCCATTCAAGTGGGCGGTACAGAACTCGAATCTGTGACCTCAACGATGTCAACGTTGCGCTCTAACCAACTGAGCTAACCGCCCGTTCATTTTCTGACTCCACGGCCGCCCAGGGGGCGGGGCGTGGGGCTGATGGTGAAGTTTCGCTTCTTGTGTGCGACTCGTCAAGGCCGGGGGGACACTCTCGCGGGAATCGCAGGCGCGCCGGCGGCTGCGGTGCTTAGTCGGGCAAATGCATGCCGAGGTTTTTGACCAAAAAGGCCCAGCTGTCGGCGGCCGTTTCGATCAGCTTGCTGACCGGCGTACCGGCGCCGTGGCCGGCTCGCGTTTCGATGCGGATCAGCGTCGGCCGGTCGCATCCGTCCGGGGCTTGCGACTGCACCTCCTGTAGCCGGGCGGCGAATTTGAAACTGTGACCGGGCACGACGCGGTCATCCCGGTCGGCTGTCGTGATCAGCGTCGCCGGGTAACACACGCCCTTGCGCAAGTTGTGCAGCGGCGAATAGCGGTAGATCACCTGGAACTGCTCGGGGTCGTCGCTCGAACCGTACTCGCTGACCCACGCCCAGCCGATCGTGAACTTGTGGAAACGCAGCATGTCCATCACACCGACTGCCGGCAGCGCGGCGGCGTAGAGGTCCGGACGCTGCGTCATGGCCGCTCCCACCAGCAAGCCTCCGTTGCTGCGACCGTGAATCGCCAGCCGGTCGCGACTGGTGACCTGCTGCTCGATCAAGTGCTCAGCGGCAGCAATGTAGTCGTCGAACACGTTCTGCTTCTTGTCGAGCATCCCGGCCTCATGCCAGGGCTTGCCGTACTCGCCGCCGCCGCGAAGGTTCGGCACGGCCAGCACGCCGCCCATGTCCAGCCAACCGAGATTGGCGGGCGAAAAACTGGGCGTGATCGAAATATCAAAGCCGCCATAAGCATACAGCAGCGTCGGACTGGGCCCACGGCCGCGGACGCCCTTCTTGGCCGAGATGATCATCGGGATCCGCGTCCCATCCTGGCTCTGATAAAAAACCCGCTCAGTCTCGAAGTCGGCCGGGTCGAAAGCCAACTTCGGAGCTTGCCAGACGGTCGACTGGCCACTGCTCAGGTCGTAACGGTACACCGTCGGCGGCGTGATGTAATTGGTGAACGAATAAAACGTTTCGTTGGCATCGCGCTTGCCATCGAAACCGGTCACGGTACCGAGCCCCGGCAGCGCGATCGCCCCCCTGCTCTTGCCCGAAGTGTCGAACAGCCGGACTTCGTGACAGGCGTCCTTCAAATACGTGACTAGAAACTGATCTTGCAGCAGTGAGATCCCGGAGATCGTTTCCGCGGCTTCAGGAATAATCTCCTTCCACGTGTCGCGCTCGGGCTTTTGCGAGTCGATCGCCACGACGCGTCGGCGATCGGCCCCGTTATCGGTCATGACATAAAACAGCGGGCCATCATTGCCGACGAAGACGTACTCGCTATCGAAACCGGTGACCAGTTCCTCGACCGCCCAGTCCTCGGTCTGCAAGTCGACGAAGAGGAGCTGGTTCTTGTTCTCCGTCCCACGCCACACCTCGATGATCAAGTACCGGCCGTCGTCGGTCACGTGGCCGCGGAAGCCCCATTCCTTTTGATCGTCGCGGCGGAGCACCAACCGGTCCTCGGATTGAGGCGTGCCCAGCCGGTGGTAATAGACCTTCTGAAAATAATTCGTGCCGGTCAGCTCCTGGGCCGCCTTGGGTTCGTCGTAGCGGCTGTAGAAAAAGCCCGCGTTGTCGGCCGTCCAGCCCAGATCGCTGAACTTCACCCACCGCACCTCGTCGGGTCGGTCCTCGCCGGTGCGCGTGTCGCGCACCTTCCAGGTCCGCCAGTCAGATCCGCCATCGGCCAGACTGTACGCTAAAAAGTGGCCGTCATCGCTGAGCTTCCATTCGCCCAGCGCGACCGTGCCATCGGAACTGAGCGTGTTCGGATCGAGCAGCAGTTTCTTCTCGCCGTGCAGGCCTTCGGCCACATAGATCGGACTCTGATTCTGCAAGCCATCGTTGTGCGCGAAAAAGTAACGTCCCTCGCGTTCGATCGGGTGTCCGTAACGTTCGTAATTCCAGAGCTCGGTCAACCGCTTGCGGATCGTCTGTCGAGCCGGAATGGCTTCGAGATACCCGAACGTCAGTTTGTTCTCCGCCGCGACCCACGCGGCCGTCTCGGCGCTCTCGACATCCTCCAACCAGCGATAGGGGTCGGCGACTTCCGTGCCATGATAATTGTCGACCGTGTCTTGCCGACGCGCTTCGGGATACGGTGGCTGGGCAGCCAACGTGCCGCTGGTCAGCCACCAAGCCAAGCAGGGACAGACCACGCACAGACAAGCCACGTGCAGGCAATCCAGGCACAAAGCGATTCGTTGGGGAGTCATCACGCTCGAGTCCTCATGAGTTGGTAAAGTTGGCCGTCGCGCAATTGTAACCGCCTCGAGCCAGGGGCCGTTAGGGTGCCGCGCTCAAAGCCGGCTGGCGAAGCGGCTTGGGAAGGTGGTTTTTCAACTGCGAACCGACCTGCTTGGCCCAGCCTAAAGATTGGCCGCGCCACTGGACGACACACCAGCCCGCTGCCCCGCCGCCGTCCGCGCCGCCGGCACGATGCAGCGACGCTCCGGAGAGGAACTGAATCGCTTCAGCGTCGCTCAGCTCGACAGTCGCATGAGGCTGGAACAGCTCCGAAGCGGTGGCCAGCGGATAACTCGGTTGCCAGTGATCGCCAAACGCAGCCGCGACCTCGATGCCCGCGTGCGATATCTGCCGCCAGGCATCCGGAATCCGTGGATCAAACCAGTGCGCTCGATGCCGGCGCTGCCACAGCTCGCCATCATGGCCGGCCCGCTGCTCCGAGAGCGCGCGCTCGGTCGGGCTCGCTCGCGGAACGAACTGGCCCCACGCTTCGATCTCCGAGGCCTCCGACCATGGTTTCCACAAGTCCGCGTCCTTGAAAACATTTTGTTTGCCGCGCCGCTCCGCGCGCCGCTGCGCATTGTTGGCTGGCTGCGCACAGTCGGCCAGCTGCGCATTGTCAGCCAGCTGCGACGCAGCTAGCTGCACCTCGAGCGACGCGCCGTCGTCATCCAGCGGGCGGACCACCGCCGCGGCAAAGCCTCCCGAGCACTGGTCGCGATGCGGCCACAGGCGATAACATCCCGGATGGCCCGGCGTCTGCCAGTCGGAAAGCAGATCGAGGACCACCGGTTGCCAGGTCGGCACGAGCGTGCGCAGCCAATCGACGATCGCTTCGTTCTCTTCAAACGCAAACGTGCATGTCGAGTAGACCAAACGGCCGCCCGGACGCACCAGTTGGAGAGCTGAGCGCAGGATCGTTTGCTGGCGAGCCGCACTGTGGGCGATCTGCTTTTGCGTGAATGCCGACAGCGATTGCTTGCCGCGGGCCACCAGCGACTGCCCGGTGCATGGGGCGTCGACCAGTACGCAGTCAAAGGCCTCGCGTGCCGCCTCGACGAGTTGCTCGGCAGGCCGATGCGTCATCAGATAGTTGCTGTAGCCGCTGCGCGCCAGTGCCAACTGCAACGTGTCGACCCGCGAAGCGATGACTTCGTTGGACAGCAGCAGACCGTCGCCTGCCAGTTGATCGAGGATCGCCCACGACTTGCCACCCGGAGCCGCGCACACGTCGCATACCCATTGCCCGGGCGCGAGCTGCATCAGCGTGATCGGCAGCAGGGACGCCGCATCTTGGATCGCGTACTGGCCGGCAGCGAAACGCAGATGACCGCCGGGTCGAATGCGGCTGTCGATCAAGAACCGCCCGCGATCGGACCACGGCACCGGCTCGGTTTCAAACGGCAATTCGGCCGCGCGAAACGGCTGCCGCAAGCGCACGCAGCGGCGGACATGCTGCGAGATCGCGTGAATCAAGTGCTCGATTTCCGCCGGCGCGAACTCGGCCTGACTGGCCAAGGGACCGAGCACTTCGCGCAGCGTGGCGGGGGAAAGCTGCTTCATCGCTGGCGAACCCGCTCCCATTCGTCGGGCGTATTGAAGGACCAACCGCTCGGCGGCGCGGCGGTGACAACCTGTGCACACGCTCCCCGCCGCTGGAGATCGCCGAGCAAGTGTTTTAGCGACAAGTCGCCCGCCTGCAACCGCGCGTCGACCTCGCCC
>JBQCJB010000242.1:0-3140 GCA_051953155.1 Aureliella sp.
AGCAAACAGTTCGTGGGCGAGCGTCTCATCGCCCGCGGCGATATGCGGTGATCGCGCATACGCTCGGCTGAGAACAATGGCTCGGACGAGCCCGCGGGCATCGTAACCGTCGGCTATCAAGTCGCTCGTCAGTCGATCGAGCAACTCCGGGTGGCTCGGCGGGTTGCCCGAGTGCATTTGATCCAGAGGGCTGACCAAACCGCGGCCCATCAACCGCGCCCAAAGTCGATTCGCCAGGTTGCGAGCCAACATGGGTCTGTCCTGCGATTCCAAAGCCAGGGAGACGAGCGCTTCGCGTGGACTGAATGTCGGACGCGGCGGCGAATCTGCCTTGTCGTCCTGTTCCGCCTTCTTGAGCTGCTCGCGAATTTCTTTCCACTCCTGTTCGCTGCGCTCGGCCGGCGGTTCCTCGACTACCTTGCCGTTGAGGAACATGAAATTCGATCGTCTCTCCTCGCCGGAGACGGTCGTGTATTTGAGTTCACCCTCGAATCGCTCGGCAAGAAAACCTCGACGAGTGGCAAAGGTGCGTTTAAAAAACGAAGCAAAGCCGAAGTAATGTTCCTGATGCCAGTCAGGGACCAGAGGATGATCGTGGCACTTGGCGCACGAAATATTGACGCCGAACAGCAGCGTAGCAGTATCGTTGGTCATCGCGTCGAGGTCTTTGGCCCGCTGCTTAAGAAACGCGGCCGCGCCGAGATCATCGGGACGATGCTTTTCAGGCAACAAGATTTCGCGAACCAATTGGTCCCAGGGTCGATGTTCGCGAACCGCCGCCAATAGGTACTCGCGCCACGGGCCATTCCACTGGAGCCTTGCCAGCAATAGGATGTCGAGCTCGTTGCGCTGGTGGAAATAGAAATCGGGAGATGCGAGCAAGCGGTCGACCAGCCGCTGGCGTTTGTGTGCATCTTCCGAAGCCAGGAACTCGCGAGTTTCCTTGGCCGTCGGAACGCGGCCGGCCAGATCGAGCATCACGCGCCGAAGATATTCCGCATCGCCAATCCCGGGAGCCGGCGAGATCTTTTCTTCCTCGAGCTTCTCTTCGATGGCCCGGTCGATCGCAGCAACCAAAGCCTGGCACCGGTCGCTGGCGCACTCTGTGAGACTCGGGCGAGGTGAGTTCGCTCTGTCCGAGCTCTCGCCATCGGTGGCTCGCGCGGCCGGTGCACTTCCCAGAAGCAGCGCCAGGACCAGCAGAGTGATTGCGTGTAGGCGCATCTTGAGTCCGCAACAACTAAAGGGTGGGAGCAGTCGTCGGTGGGAGGCACATTCAGGCGGGGTAGCCCGAAACCCGAAGGTCGAGGTGCTAACCGCTGAGCCTAGACCTTTCGACGGCCGTTGTCAACGAAACAGCCAATTCAGGACTTGCGATCCTGACGGCAGATTCTGGCGGCTGTCGATATACGGATAAGCAGAATTCCGGCCCGCAGGACTCCTAAACCACCCAGAGTCAAAACGCCGGCCTCGACGACGCGCGGCGTGTCGAGGTCCATCACCAATCCGAGCGCAATCCATATCAAGTAGAGAGCCACGACGACCAATAGCCAACCCGCAATCTCGCGCACCCAAAACATGGCACTTTGTCCCTTATCGACTAAGCCTGTTGCTCTTTCTTCCGAAACTTCAAACGCCGCAGGACGATCATCTTCAGATCGCGATAAAGAGTGCTGACCAGCGCAGAGCGGAGCACCATTCGCGCCTGCGCCGGCGTGAGCTGCCGCCAATCGCTTTGCCAAAAAAGCACCGCCAGGCCGAGCGCCAAGATAAACATCGTCGGCCCCGGCCACAGCACCAGATCGCTGGCCACCGAGCGCTGCCACCACTGCTGGCGAGCGACGTAGGAAACCGGCAACTGACTAAAAACAAGCATCGAAATCAAGACGACGATCGCCAGCAACAATCCACGCTGCACAAGCAGCCAGCCCAGGCGCTCAGGCAGCCGTTCAACTGTCGCCCGTTCAACTGTCGCCCGTCCACCCGCCGGCCGGTCGCTTGTCAGCCGATCGCCTGTCGGCCGTTCACTTGCTTCCTTACGACCCTCGTTTGGAATGTCTCCTTCCTGCGCCGCGATCAGCCAGCGGAGTTTCGAAGCCAGCAAGTGGCTCAGATGCCGGCGAGTCATTTGGAAGCTGCTGGCATAAGCGACCAGACCGAGGCCGGCCAGGCAGACCCCAAAGGATTCCCAACTGTCTGCCCAACTCGCCCGGCCAGGTTCCCGGACCAGCAGTCCAACTTGGATCGTCAACAACAGCAGCCAGACGTGCGAACGCGCGATCGCGAAGAGCAGCACGCCAACCGACGCAACCCTCAGCAACCAGCCGATTTCCGTGCCGCGAAAGAGCACAAAGTCCAGCACCAGGCCGACGGCAATGAACTGCGCGACGTCGCTGGCCATCAGCAGACTGTGCCACGCGCTGGGCAATTCCTTCGGCCATTGGCTCGGTCGCCACTCTCGACCACTGGCGGCGCTCATGTTCGCACTCCCGATCTATTAACGCGTCCATCGAGCGCTCGATCCATCTCGGCGATGACCATGCGGATCGCACTCTCTTCGCCGGT
Source organism: Aureliella sp. (assembly GCA_051953155.1). Lineage (GTDB taxonomy): Bacteria > Planctomycetota > Planctomycetia > Pirellulales > Pirellulaceae > Aureliella. The sequence goes on from JBQCJB010000242.1 coordinate 2,566, forward strand.
GAAACTGACCGATGCACCCAGTCGAACGAGCTCGCGTTTCATGTCCATCGCCAAATCGCGAACCCACGTCGTCTCCGCCGCCAAGAGCAAGTCATCGAGGCTCTCCGAACGGGGCAGCACGATGTCGGGCTTGGGACGCAAGAAGGTCGTCGTCGGGCAAATGATAGCGACGCGATGGTGTTTGGCGATGGCCAGTTTGGCTGCCCGCGCCAGCGGCGCCAGGTTCGGAGCGCAGCTGAGCAAATCGGCGAGAACGACGAAGACTTCATTGTCGTGAGCGTGCGCGATCGCTTTGAGCATCGCCTGGCTGATGACCTCCATGCGTTGTTCGGCCGCTTTGGACGGCTCTTCGGCAGCGGGGATGATCGGGGCCATCCAGGGCATGCCCGATTGCCAGAGCAGTTCTTGCAGGACCACGCTCAAGTGCGCGTCGTCGTGCATACAGGCCACCTGCTCCAGCGGTGACAACTGAAAGACCTCCGCCAGGACGCCGCACAAGAGGAACCGGTTGCGCGACCGGCGCGTGAGCACTAGCGGGAACCAGTTGAAGCGGGCATCGAGCAGCTCGGGATAGC
>JBQCJB010000243.1:0-3947 GCA_051953155.1 Aureliella sp.
CCCGGCTGCGGAACGGCCCGGGCTATCAAACAAACCCGTCGCCCCCCCGCCCGGCTTGGGGGTTTGGGGGCCGGGGGTTGAGGGGTTAGCGTTACCCAATGCGCCTCGATCGACTCAGTCAGTCGAACAGCCCGCGACAAATTGATGAACAGGCTACTGCGCGCTCTTACTCTACTTTACCCTGCGCCGACTTCGGCTTTTCCGGAGGGGCTGGCGGCAGGCCTGCTTGGAGCAAGCCCTTGTAGCCGGTCGCCAGGGCGCGGACTTCGTAGCCGTATTTGCGCAGCAGTGGCGCGGCTTCCAGGCAGCGGTAACCCGACGCGCAATGGACGTAGACGATCGCGTTTTTGGGAACGAGTTTGCGAATCTCTTCCGCAGGCAGGTCCTTCTTCAGCGCGCTGAGCGGAACCAGTTTGGCACCCTTCAAGTGTCCTTTATCCCATTCCGATTTCTCGCGCACGTCGACTAGCACCGCTTTTTTCTCTTTGACAGCCGCGATTACTTCGGGAACGCTGTCTGAGGTATGTTCCTCGGCCAGGAGAGTCGGACTGCAAAGGCAGCTGCCGATAAACAGCATTGACATCACAACGCGCCAGGGCATCATTGTTTCACTCCGTTCGTGCGCCACTCTCGGGCAGCTAAAAGAAAAACGTATCTCGCCGCCAGTGTACACCACATCGCCATGGACCACCAAGAAACGACATTGCAGGACGTCACCGATGCGCTCGGCCGGATTGCGGCCTACGTTCATCGCACGCCCACGCTTACCAGCCGGACGCTCGATGCTCTGGCCGGCGCGGAGTTGGTTTTCAAATGTGAAAACCTGCAAGCGATCGGAGCCTTCAAAGCCCGCGGGGCCCACAACGCCGTCGTATCGCGTTCGCCCGACGAACTTGCCTGCGGAGTGGTCACGCATTCGTCGGGCAATCATGCCGCAGCCCTCGCACTGGCGGCCCGCAACGCTGCGACGGTCGCCTATGTCGTCATGCCCAACAACGCTCCGCGGCCGAAAGTCGACTCGGTCCGCCGTCTCGGCGGTCGCATCACGTTTTGCGAGCCCACACAGGCTGCCCGCGAGGCCGCCGCCGCAGCGGTGCAGGCCGAGACCGGCGCTCGGCTCGTCCATCCGTTTGACGACTGGCAAATCATCGCCGGCCAAGCCACGGCCGCCATGGAGCTGGTGCAAGACATTCCAGGTTTGGACGCACTGGTCGCGCCGGTTGGGGGCGGTGGCCTGCTCAGCGGCACGGCGCTGGTCGGCAGCCACAGCGGACTGAAGGTCTACGGCGCCGAACCAGCCGGGGCCGACGACGCGGCTCGTTCGTTTCACAGCGGTCAGCTTCAGAGCCTGGTCCAAGCCGACACCATCGCCGACGGTCTGCGCACCTCGCTGGGCAAGCGGCCATTCCGGTTGATTCAAAAATATGTCAGCGATATCGTGACCGTTTCCGACGCTGAGATTGTCGAAGCGATGCGGCTGGTCTGGCAGGTTTTGAAAATCGTCATCGAACCATCGAGCGCCGTGCCGGTGGCTGCGGTCCTGGCCCAGCGGTTGCCTATCGCGGGACGCCGCGTCGGCATTATTCTCAGCGGCGGCAATGTCGACCTGGATGCTCTGCCATGGAGTCGCCCGTGAACCACTCCTTTCAAGTTCCGGCAGCGTCGCTCGCTTGCGTCGGGTGGATGTTGATCCCGCTAGGCATCTTGCCCTACTGCGGCTCGGTCGCGGCCGAACCGCAGCAGGCTGAGCCCACGGGGGCACAGCCGGTTGCCGCAGATTTGGTCGTTGTCAACGCGCGCGTTTGTGCGCCATCGCCCAGCGCCGCGACCGCGCTGGCGGTCGTCGGCGAGCGCATCGCCGCGGTAGGCTCGCAGGCGGAGATCGAAAAATGGATTGGGCCAGCGACGACGAGAATTGACGCTGGTGGCAATTCGGTGACGCCGGGTTTCAATGATGCCCATGCACACTTTCTTTCGGGCAGTTTGTCGCTCGCGCAGGTCGAACTGGCTGACGCCGATTCGCCAGATGCGATCGTTGCTCGGATCGAACAGTTTGCTAAAGACCATCCCGATCGCGAGTGGGTTGTGGGGCGAGGCTGGGTTTATGGAACGTTCGCGGGAGGACTGCCGGACAAGAGGCTCTTGGACGAAATCTTGGCCGACCGGCCGGCGGTGATGGAGTGTTATGACGGGCACACACTGTGGGTCAATTCGGCTGCCCTCCGCCGCGCAGGCATCACGCGCTCGACGGTCGATCCGCCCGGCGGCGTCATTGTCCGCGACCCGGACACGGGCGAACCGACCGGGGTGCTGAAGGAAAGCGCCCAGACGCTGATCGAGGAAGTGCAGCCGGAGCCGACGCGCGAGGAAAAGCTCTCGGCGGTCAAGGTGGGCATTGCCCGGGCGCACCGCTACGGTGTGACCAGCGTGCAAGACGCCGGCGTCGGGTTGGCCGAGCTGGATGTGTTCGAGCGTTTGCGCGCGGCGGGGCAATTGCCGCTGCGCATGAGTTTCGCGTTGGAAGGTCAGGCCGGCATGTCGTCGCAGGACGTCGACCAACTGCGTGCGCTGCGCCATCGCTTTCCGCAGCTAAACATCTCCGCAGTCAAGCTGTATGTCGATGGCGTTGTTGAATCGCATACTGCGGCGCTGCTGGCACCGTACGCCAATCGTTCGACGCGGGGCTTGTCCAAATATTCTCAGGCGGAGCTGAATCGCACGGTAGCGATGCTCGACCGCGACGGGTGGCAAATCCTCGTGCATGCGATCGGGGACGGCGGCGTGCGCATGACGCTGGACGCTTTCGAGCATGCTCAGCGGGTCAATCCACCGCCCGAGCGCGGGCGGCGACATCGGCTCGAGCACATCGAGACGATCAGCCAGCAGGACGTCGCGCGGTTCGGCCAGTTAGGCGTGGTGGCTTCGATGCAGCCTTACCATGCCAACCCCGACAGCAACGTGTTCCAGATCTGGGCGGCCAATCTGGGGCCGGAGCGCGCCGAGCGGGCTTGGGCCTGGAAGAGCATCCGGGACGCCGGCGGCCGGTTGGCCTTCGGCAGCGACTGGCCTGTCGTGGGCATCGATCCGCGGTTGGGGCTGCACACCGCGCTGACGCGTCAGACGCTCGACGGCCAGCCCGCCGGCGGTTTTGTACCGCAGCAGCGTTTGCCGCTGGAGGACGTGCTCGAGGCCTACACTGCTGGCTCGGCGTACGCCGAGTTCGCCGACGATCAGAAGGGGACGCTGGCTGCGGGGAAGCTGGCGGACTTGCTGATTTGGAACGCGGACCTGTTTTCACTGCCGGCGGCGGAAGTGCACGCGGCGGAAGTTGCGGTGACGGTTTGGGGTGGACGAGTCATGCAGCGAACGGATTCGGCCCCCCAGCCGGCTCGATAGCGGCGTGAAAATTCCCCTGGCGAAAAATTCTTCGTCTTTGGCCAACTTTAACGAAACCTTGCGGCATCTTCAGTGTTTGAAAGGTCGTCGCTTGTTTCTGGTTGGATTGGACGTGGATCGTAGGGTTGGCTGAGATGTCTCAGGTGCGTTTGGAGAGGTTGCTGGTTGCCTTGACAGTTGTCGTCTGCTGGGCTGTCGCCAGCGGAGCAGCTGTGTTGCTCAGCGCCCTAGCCCCCTGACCTCGCCCCAAGTAGGACAGCCGTCTTGGCTGTCACTGGCTGCAACGCTCCAAGGTTGCACCCGCGTTGAGCGCGGTCACGACTAAGTCAAACCTTCTTGGTGCTGCTTGCCCCTCACCCCCCAGCCCCCTCTCCCCGAAGCGGGGCGAGGGGGAGCCCGGCTGAATCTCCACGCACTTTTTGAAGCGGGGCGAGGGGAGACTGGCTGAATCTCCACGCACTTTTTGGAGCGGGGCGAGGGGGGGGACTGGCTGAATCCCCGCGCACTTTTTGGAGCGGGGCGAGGGGGAGCTCGGCTGAATCCCTACGCAC
>JBQCJB010000244.1:0-2465 GCA_051953155.1 Aureliella sp.
CAGCGGTGTATTTGGCGGCGAGCACATTGATCGCCTCGAGTCCTGACTGGTCGTACACCCGCGTGTAGTAAAAGTCGATCACGACGTCCTCAGGGTCATGTTTCGGATCGAACAACGCCATGAAAGCGCTCGTCGAGGCGAAGAACAACGGTCCGTGCAACTGGTAGATCTTGCTGCCGGATTCGCTGTATCGAATCGCCACTCCAAGATGCTGCGCGTGCTGCCAAGCGAAAACGAGCGCAGAGACAATTACTCCGATCACGACGGCTGCTGCCAGATCGTGCATCACCGCTGTGTAGATCGTGACCGCCAGCATGACGATCACGTCCCCCAACGGCACCTTGCCGAACATCCTCAGTGAGGCCCACTCGAAAGTGCCGATGACGACCATAAACATGACGCCGACCAGCGCCGCCACGGGAATCAATTCAATCCAGCTCGACAGAAAAAGCATAAACAAAAGCAGCCCTACTGCCGCGACAATACCCGAGAGGCGCCCGCGGCCGCCGGAGTTGACGTTGATCAGCGACTGGCCGATCATCGCGCACCCTCCCATGCCTCCGAACAGTCCGCAAACGATGTTGGCAATGCCCTGACCGACGCACTCGCGATTTCCTTGCCCACGCGTTTCGGTGATTTCATCGATCAGCGTCATCGTCATCAGCGACTCGATTAACCCCACTGCCGCCAAGGTGACTGCGAACGGAAAGATGATCCAGAGCGTTTTCAGCTCGAGAGGCGGTACGACATACTCGAGGAAAAACAGCTGCGGCAGACCTGCAGCCAGGCCGACGCTCGCCGGATCCAGCGACTGAACGGCTGCCCGAACTGTCTCAGCTGACGCGGACGGTTCGAGTTTGCGGACGCGCGCTGCCGTTTCGATCTTGGCGTTCCCCATCAGCATGTCCCCTACGGTCATAATCGCGTGGTCTTGGCTTGCGGGAGCCAGAGCTGAACCAAGCCACTGATTGCCCACCGCCGCAATTAGGCTGACGCTCAAGATCGCCACCAGCTAGGCGGGCACCGCTTTGGTGAGCTTGGGCAGCAGCCAGATGATCGCCATCGTCAGTGCCACCAGTGCGAGCATGATCCACAGCGCCGGGCCTCGTAGAAAGCTGACGGTACCTTCGGCATCAACAACCTTGAAACTGCCCAACTGCGCCATGCCGATCACGATCGCCAGGCCATTAACAAAGCCGAGCATGACTGAGTGCGGCACCATCCGAATGAACTTGCCCATGCGAGCCAGGCCAACGCAGATCTGGATCAGCCCGCACAGCACGACGGTCGGAAAAAGGTACTCGATGCCGTGGATCGCGATCAAAGAAACGACCACCACTGCCATCGCGCCAGTCGCCCCCGAAATCATTCCAGGGCGACCGCCGAGCACCGCGGTGATCAAGCCCAGGAAGAAGGCCGAGTAAAGGCCGATAATTGGCGACACGCCAGCAACGAACGCGAAGGCAACCGCCTCGGGAACCAACGCCAGCGCGACAGTCAGCCCCGAAAGGGTATCGTCTTTGAGATTCCAGTTCCGCCTGCGAAAAAAATCGAGCATTCCCAAACCTTATGCGAAAAAATGCCAACTCATCAATCGAACCATCGGCCGGGCCGCAGCTCGCCGTCTGTCCCGCGTTGAAAACCCGAAGCTAACGCCGGCCGGGCTAATCGAAAGGCGCTTGCAGGAACTCCATCAACGGGCTGCAAAGCGCAGATCACAGAAACGCACAGACGAGCCAAGACGCCGCCTGCGCCTCCCCAACCGCTAGGTAGATAGAAACCTAAAGACGCCGAACCGCTATGGTGGACAAAGGTCCGGCGGAGGAAACGTAAAGCGTTGGGAGCGGAGCATTACCACACTATGAGTACCGAAGTTGCGAGCGGCCCGATGGAAGTGACTTCGCGACGCTCACAGAGTTTGCCCACGGAGCTCAAACGCGGTCCGAGCAATCGAGCTCAGCAAAAAACGCGCGGCGAAGGGCCTCGACTGCAGCAGCAAGATTAGCCGACGACTACTGCAATCACAAGCCGCAATGCGGAGACAGTTCAGCGTCCCCCGGGCGACGCGAACAGCACGCCCTCAGCAAAGGGGTAAATCCGCCCGTCCGCTTGGTTTTTCCGGCCGCGGAACCTGCACTACGGAGGCTGAGGAATTGTCAGAAAAACTTCACCTTCAAAAGCTGTAACCGGAATTGCCTAGGCGGCGCGCCTGTGCCTTACGCGCGACCAGTCGCCGCTCGGCCGCACTTAGGGTTTGAAATAGCTGAAGCCTTCGCTCTGTTTGCGGATGATCTCAACCGCACCGGAAGGCACCGTCTTGATGCCTTCGAGCAAATCTTCCTTGGCGAGCGATTTTTTTCGCATCGTGTTTTGACACGCCTCGAAGCGCACCCCCTTCTTCATGAGCGACTGAACGAGTTCAGCCTGCCCGCTCTGCTTCTTGCTCAAAAGCGCGAGCCCTTCGC
>JBQCJB010000245.1:0-3350 GCA_051953155.1 Aureliella sp.
ATCTACAGCTTTGACATTCGCTCCGAGAAGCAACGCATTTTTTCCAATCTCCGGGTTCGCGTCGAAGAGTTTCGCAAGCCCGAATTCGAAGTCACGATCGATTCCCCGAACCGCCCCGTGCAACTGGGCGAAAAGATCGAGGCGACCGTCAAGGCGAAATACTACTTCGGTTCGCCCGTCACCGAGGCGTTTGTTAACGTCCGCGTTACGCGCAAGGCGTACGTCGATAACTGGTATCCCGCTCGGCCATTCGATTGGTGCTACGAACCTGGGTACTGGTGGTTTGGGTACGACTACACCTGGTATCCGGGCTGGAGTCGCTGGGCCGGCTGTGGGATGCCGCGAGGGCCATGGATGCCGCGCTTCGGGTTTGAACCGCCGGAACTGGTGCTCGAGCAAGAATTGACACTGGACGACGAGGGCTCTGCCAAGCTGACGATCGATACCGCCGTTGCCGCACAAATTTTTGGCGACCAGGATCACCAGTACAACATCGAAGTCGAAGTGCGCGACGCCTCGCGGCGAACCATCACGGCCAGCGGTTCGGTCATCGCCAGCCGCCAGCCCTTCAAAATCTATTCGTGGCTCGGCCGCGGCTACTATGAAGTCAATCAGACGGTCGAGGCCCACTTTGTCGCCCAGACGCTCGATCGCCAACCGGTCGCGGCGGCGGGCAAGCTGGAATTGCTTCGCATTACCTACGATGCGCAGCGCCGGCCGCAGGAGACGGTCGTCGAAGCGTGGGATGCGCAAACCGATTCGCAAGGGAACTTCGACCAGCGGCTGGTGGCTCGCCGTGGCGGCCAGTATCGCCTGAGACTGCGGCTGAAAGACGAAGCCGGCCACGAAGTCGAAGGCGCCTATATATTCACCATTCGAGGCGATGACCAAGCCGCCGATAACTTCCGCTTTTCTCAGCTCGAATTGATTCCCGACAAGAGCGAATATGCGCCGGGCGAACGCGTTGAATTGCAGATCAACGCCGATCGCGCCGACGCCACTGTCTTGCTGTTCGTGCGAGCCAGCGGCGGCGTTGTGCCGACGCCGAAAGTCGTGCGGCTGTCAGCCAAGACCGCCAAGGTCGAAATCCCGGTCACCGCTACCGATCAACCGAACTTCTTCGTGGAAGCCCTAACGATTTATAACGGCCGGTTCTATTCGGCCAACCGCGAGATCATCGTGCCTCCGGCCAACCGCGTGCTGGACGTCGCCGTGGCGGCGGACAAATCCGAGTACCTGCCAGGTGAACAGGGAACGCTCGATGTATCGGTCAAGGATGCCGACGGCCAGCCGGTTTCGGGATCCGTGCTGGTCTCCATCTACGACCGTTCGCTGGAAGCGATCGCCTCGGACGTTTTGCCGGATGACATCCGGGAATTCTTTTGGAAGTGGCGGCGTTCGCACAATCCGACGAACTGGGAAAACCTGTCGCGCGTCACCCAGCAGATTACGATCGACCAGACCGTTTCGATGACGCCGATCGGGCTCTTCGGCAGCAGTCTGGCAGACGACGCCGAGCAGGTCTTCAGCCTTGGTGGCATGCGCGGCATGCGCGCCGACGGTGCGCAGTATGGCATGGCTGGCGGCATGGCTGGCGGCATTGCCGATTTGGCGGAGATGAGGCAGGCGATGCCGCGCGGGGGCGACCTGCCCGGCGCGGCGCCGACGGCGGCTTTCGCGCAGAAATCGGCCGCTGGCCAGCCGGCTGAGACGGCGCCGACGGCTGTTCGCAAACAGTTCGCCGATTCAGCCCTGTGGCTGACGCGGCTGGAGACCGACAGCCGCGGTCGCGCCAAAGTCCCGTTTACGATGCCCGAGAACCTGAGCGATTGGCAGATGCGGAGCTGGGCGATCGGGCCGGAGCTGCGCGTCGGCTCGGGCAAGAGCACCGCGGTCACGCGCAAACACATCTTGGTGCGTTTGGCGACGCCGCGGTTTTTGGTCGAGCGCGATCAGGTCGTGCTCTCGGCCATCGTGCACAACGACTTTGACAGCGCCGCAGACGTTCGCGTGCGTTTGGAAATCGACGGTCAGACGCAGCTGGAGTTCGAATCGGGCACCGAGGCCGAGCGCTCGGTCCACATCGCCGCTGGCCAGCAGGCGCGCGTCGTTTGGAAGTGCCGCGCGCTGGCCGAAGGGGAAGTGACGCTGCGGGCTTTCGCGGAGTCGGCTCGCGAATCGGATGCCATGCAGTTGAAGTTGCCGATCATCGTCAACGGCGTTCTGAAGACCGATAGCTGGGCCGGGACCGTCCGGGCCGAGCAGGCGTCGAGCTCGATCCAGATAAAGATTCCCGCCGAGCGGCGGCCCGAACATTCGCGACTTACCGTCAGGCTCAGTCCGTCGCTGGCCCTGTCGATGGTCGATGCGCTCCCTTACCTGGCCGGCTACCCATACGGCTGTACCGAACAAACGCTCAACCGTTTCTTGCCGACGGTGATCACGCAGCGGGTGTTGACCGAGATGGAGATCGATCTGCGTCAGGTGCAGCAGCACCGCAACAACCTCAATGCGCAGGAGCTCGGCGACGCGCAGAAGCGTGGCAAGAATCGTTCGCCTCACAATCCGGTCTTCGACGAGGCGGAAGTTGCCCGAATGGTGGAAGCGGGCGTTCAGAAGCTCGCCGACATGCAGAACGGCGACGGCGGCTGGGGCTGGTTCAGTGGGCCATACGACCACAGCAGCCCGCACATGACGGCCACGGTCGTGCGCGGGCTGTGGCTGGCTCAGGAAAACGGTGCAGCGATCGTACCCGATGTGCTGCAGCGCGGGCTGGCTTGGCTCGAACAGCATCAGAACACGCAGCTGGAGATGCTGAACAATGCCGAGAGCAAGACTCAGCCCTACAAGGAGCGGCCCGATAACGTGGACGCGCTCGTCTTTCACACCTTGGTCACCGCCGGCAAACGCAACGAAGCCATGCAGACGTTGCTCTATGAGAAGCGTGACGGGCTGAGCATCTACGGCAAGGCCCTTTTGGCTTGGGCGACGCACGTCCTAGGCGACCGCGAGCAGACAGCCATGCTGCGGCGGAACATTGAACAGTTTTTGGTCGAAGATGCCGAAAACGAGACTGCGTATCTCCGCGACCAATCGCCATGGTGGATGTGGTACGGCAGCCAGATCGAAGCCACGGCCATCTATCTCAAACTGCTGGCGGTCGACGAGCCCAATGGACGCATCGCGCCGCGGATCGTCAAGTATCTGCTCAACAACCGGAGAAACGCGACCTACTGGAACAGCACGCGCGACACCGCCATCTGCGTCGAGGCGATGGCCGACTTCCTGAAGTTCAGCGGCGAGGACAGGCCGAACATGGACGTCGAGGTGTGGCTGGACGGCAAGAAGGT
>JBQCJB010000246.1:0-2395 GCA_051953155.1 Aureliella sp.
GCCGCCGCCAAAACCCGTTCGTCGAAGTCGCTTGCGGTGCGCTGCCCGACAACCTGCTCGAGAGCGAACTCTTCGGGCATGTCGCTGGTGCGTTTACCGGCGCCAACCACGCCAAGGTCGGCAAGTTCCAGCACGCCGACGGAGGCACGATCTTTTTGGACGAGATCGGAACCGCTTCGGCTGCGTTGCAGATCAAGTTGCTGCGCGTGCTGCAGGAGTTTCAATTCGAACCGCTAGGCGGTTTGGATACCGTGACGGTCGACACCCGCGTGATCCTGGCGACGAACGAAGATCTGGAACTGGCCGTCAGCGAAAAACGCTTTCGCCAAGACTTGTACTATCGAATCAACGTCATCCACCTGGAACTGCCGGCCCTGCGCGAGCGGTCGAGCGACATTCCGTTGCTGGTCGAGCACTTTCTGCAGAAGGCGCTGGCCGAGTGTGAAAAGGAAATCGAAGGCTTCACGCCCGAAGCGATGCAGGCGCTGGTCGATCACAGTTGGCCCGGCAATATCCGCGAACTGGAAAATGTCGTGCAGCGCGCGGTCCTGCTTGCCAAGCGGCCGCAACTGGACTTGGATCTGTTGCCTCCGTCGATCGTGGGATCGCGAGCAGCCGGGACCGGCGGCATGCCTTCGGCCGGTATCGGCCGCGGTCAGACGCTCCGCGACGCGCTCGAAGGACCCGAACGCCAGATCATTCTCGAAGTCTTGCGCATCAACAACTTCAGCCGCAATCTGACCGCTGAACAACTCGGCATCAACCGCACGACTCTCTACAAGAAGAGGAAGCGCCTCGGACTGGATGCCGTGCACTGCCACGATTGACCCGCTTGCAGCGCCGGCGCCGATCGGGAACACTACTGAGCTTCGCACGCTGCCACCCGGACCGGCCGCCGATTGCCTAAAAGAGCGTCGGCGACGATGGCGGAACTCTGGCGGCGGATTTACCCCGACGCTTCTCTTGCTGGAGTGCACGCTTATGTCGGCCGAACAACGTCTGGCCCAACTGGGACTCGAACTTCCACCTGCTCCCAAGCCTGTCGGCGTCTACAAGCCGATCGTCGTCGTCGGCAACCTGGCATATTTGTCGGGACACGGGCCGTTGAAAAGCGATGGTACGCTGATCATCGGCAAGCTGGGAACCGACATGAGTCTCGAGCAAGGCCAACAGGCCGCTCGGCAAACCGGTTTGGCGATGCTGGCCAGTTTGCGCGCCGCTCTCGGCTCGCTTGATCGCGTGCAGCGCGTCATCAAGCTGCTCGGGCTGGTCCGCTCGGCAGACACGTTCGATCAACAGCCGGCGGTCATCAATGGCTGTAGCCAACTGTTTGCAGATGTTTTCGGACAAGATAACGGTGTGGGCGCGCGGAGCGCCATCGGCACCAATGCGTTGCCCTCGGGCATCGCTGTCGAGATCGAGGGGATTTTCGAAATCAAGTAACGCGATCAAGTAACGCGCTAGCGAGGTTGCCATGCTCACGCGAAACCACCGCCGCGCCAGTCCGGTCGCCGCGGCTTGTGTCCTGGTCGGAGCGCTCTGCGTGTTACTGGCTGGGAATCCAACGGCGAGCGGGCAACAGAATCGCCGCGTCTATCGCGACCGCGTCGTACCGCACTGGAGTGCCGACGGCTCGCGTTTCTGGTACCGCAACGATCTCGCGGGCGGTGGGCGGGAGTTCGTCCTGGTTGACGCGCAAGCGGGTACCCGTCTGCCGGCGTTCGACCATGCGGCCGTCGCCGAATCCCTCGCTGGCGCAGCCGAGTCCAAGCGGCTGCCGATCGACGAGCTGGACTTGGATGTGGCCGCACCAGCAATCGCGTTAATCGGGCCCGATGGAAGTTGGCGCTGGGACGCTGAGAAGCAAACGCTCACGCCGTTGGAGCGGTCAGGCGACGGCAATCGCCCGAAACCGTCGCAATCGTCTGCGCCGAAGAACAACTCGCCTGCCAGCCGCCCCCTGCGAACCGGCGCCGAGTCGGAGCTGACGTTCGATAATCGCATGCAGATAGCGGTCGAGATCTTTTGGATCAGCGGCGACGGCGTTCGAACCAGCTATGGGAAAGTGGCGCCGGGCACTCTGAAGCACCAGCATACTTTCGGCGGACATCGCTGGTCGATCGTCACTGCGAAAGGAGAAGCTCTCGGCGAAGTCGTCGCAGAAGACTCGCCCACCTCGATTGTCATCGATGGCCGACCACTTGCCACCGCGCGACCTGCACGGCGAGCGGGCCGCGGCGACGCGAACACCGAGCGAGCTGGCGGCGGCAACGGAGACCGCGCTCGAGTAACGTCACCCGACGGGAAATGGTTCGCCGTTATCGAGAACTTCAACCTGAAAGTGGTATCGGCAGACGCGGGTGAGGAGATGCCGCTCAGCCTCGATGGCCGCGAA
>JBQCJB010000247.1:0-6520 GCA_051953155.1 Aureliella sp.
TGGACTTCCGCCGCTTCGAATCGCACAACAGCGTCGACCGCGAACGCTTTCCCAGTTTCACCGACGGACTTCGCTCCGCCATGTTCGAGGAACCGGTGCGATTCCTCCAGTACGTGATGCAGCACGATCGGCCGGTGATCGATTGCCTGAACGCCGATTACACGCTGGTCAATGCGGCTTTGGCCGAGCATTACGGCGCCGCGGATCTTTTCCAACAGGCGGCCAGCGGCGCGAGCAGTGCCGACGGCCAGGCAGAAGCGGGCCAGACGGAAGCGGGCCAGTCGGAAGCGGGCCAGCGCGACGACCAGTGGCGCGTGGTGCCGGCGGCGCGCGTGCAGGGACGCGGCGGTCTGCTAGCCATGTCCGTCTTTCTGACGCAGAACGCTCCGGGACGCCGCACCAGTCCTGTCAAACGTGGTTATTGGGTGGTGCGTCGGCTGCTGGGCGAACGCATTCCGCCGCCGCCACCCAACGTCCCCGAGCTGCCCAGCGACGAAGCCCAGCTGGGACAGCTGACGCTCCGCGAAACGTTGGCCAAGCATCGCGAGCACGAAAGCTGCGCCGGGTGCCATAACCGCATCGATTCGATCGGACTGGTCTTTGAAAATTTCGGACCGATTGGCGAACTGCGCGAGCAGGACTTGGCTGGCAATCCCGTCGATACACGGGCTACCTTCCCCGGTGGTGACGAAGGAGAAGGTGCGGCTGGCCTGCGCGCGTATTTGCTCAAACACCGCCAAGCAGACTTTGTCGACAACCTGTCGCGCAAGCTGCTGTCCTTTGCGCTGGGACGCACGCTGTTGTTGTCCGATGAATCTCTGATAAAACAAATGCGATTGGACGCCGACCTCGACCAGGTGAGGTTCAGCCAACTGATCGAAACCATCGTGCTCAGCCCCCAGTTTCTTACCAAACGCGGCACTGCCGAACTTGCCAGGGAGTAGCTCATGTCACGCAGAGCTCCAGGTCGATCGTCCGCTTCGGCCGATACCCCACTTTTCCAAAGCGTCAGCCAGCCTGCCCGCGCTCAGGCCATCTCGCGGCGGATGCTGCTCCGCGGCGCCGGGGTAGCCATGTCCTTGCCGTGGCTGCAGTCGCTGCCGGTCTGGGGAAGCGAAGCGATCGCCGCCGGCCAGGCGGCCGCAATGCCCAAGCGGTTCGCGGCCCTGTTCATGGCCTGCGGCGTCAATGCCAAACACTGGTGGGCCAAAGGTTCCGGCGCCGACATGGAACTGAGCCAAAGTCTCGCGCCGCTGGAAAAGGTCAAGACGAAGGTCAACGTCATCTCGGGCCTGTTCAACAAGAACGCGACCGGCGTCGGCATCCATCCGGGGCAGACCGGCAATATCTTGTCCGGCGCATCGCTGCAAAAGGGAGCCGAGCTGCGCGGCGGGATCAGCGTCGATCAGATGCTGGCCAATCACCTCGGACAAGAGACCGCCCAGCCGAGCCTGGTCCTGGGATGCGAGCAACCGATCACCGGCTATCACGAGACGAACTTTTCGATGGCCTATAGTTCGCACATCTCGTGGCAGAACGCGACCTCGCCAGTACCGATGGAAGTTTATCCGTCGCTGGCCTTTGACAGTCTGTTCGATAATCGCGGTACACGTCGCAACCAGAGCGTGCTCGATCGCGTGCAGGAACATGCCAACGGTCTCAAACGTCAGGTCAGTTCGGGCGATCAAGCCAAGTTGGAAGAATATCTGACTAGCGTTCGCGAAGTCGAGAAGCGAATCGAGCGCATGCGTGACCAGCAGAGCCGCGCAAGCGATCGCGCGGCCACCCGCGGCCGCGACGTGGCGAAGATGCCTCGTCCGGATAACGGTTTGCCCGAAGACATTCGCGAACACATGCGGTTGATGTGCGACATCGTGGCCTTGGCCTTTCAGACCGACAAGACGCGGTTCGCAACGCTGCTGCTGTGCCGCGATATTTCCGGATTGTTCTATCCCTTCCTGGATGTTCGCAACGCCCATCATTCGGCATCGCACGATGACGATTCGCCCGAGTTCGAGCGCGTCTCGCGATACTACTGCAGCCAGTTGGCTTATCTAGCCGAGCGGCTGGAGGCGATGCCTGAGGGAGAGGGGACGGTTCTGGACAATTGCTGTTTGATGTTCGTCAACAACATGTGGTCGGGCAGCCGCCATGATTCGACGAAAGTGCCGCTGTTGACCGCTGGTGGTTTGGGCGGCACGCTCGAGACGGGCCGCGTGCTCGACTACACCGAGCGTGGCGACGACAACCGCAAACTGTGCAGTTTCTATCTGTCGCTGATGCACCGCATGGGATTGCCGGCCGACTCCTTTGGCGATGCCGACCAGCCGCTGGCTGATCTGTAGGCGCTCTTTCTAGGGTACACTACTTGCACGCGCACCCTTGCCTCCGATGAGGTGAGGATCGTTTCGTAGGTTTGCATCAGGTAGTGACAGCATGGCAACACAACCACGCGTGGTGGTGGTCGGTGGCGGCTTCGGTGGATTGGCAGCAGCCAAGCGTCTGCGCAGCGTACCGGCTCAAGTGACGCTGCTGGACCGGCGCAATTACCATCTGTTCCAGCCGCTGCTTTATCAAGTCGCCACCGGAGTGCTCTCGCCGGCCAATATCGCCTCGCCGCTGCGCGGGATCTTGCGCCATCAGCGCAATTGCCGCGTGCTGCTGGCCGAAGTCGTCGATTTCGATCTCAAACAGCAAACGGTTCTGACACAGGAGGGCGGACCGATTCCCTACGACTGGTTGATCGTCGCCGGTGGAGCCAAACAAGGTTACTTCGGCCATGACGAATGGGAACGCTATGCGCCGGCGCTGAAGACAGTCGAGGACGCGACCGATATCCGCAAAAGAATCTTGGTCGCTTTCGAAGCGGCCGAGATCGAAACCGACCCTGAGCGGCGCAAAGCCTGGCTGACGTTCGTCATCGTCGGCGGCGGACCGACGGGAGTCGAATTGGCCGGAGCTCTTTCCGACATCGCGCACTATACGCTGCGACACGACTTTCGCAGCATCCGCTCATCCGAGGCGCGGATCATCTTGGTCGAAGCCAGCGAGTATCCGCTGGACATGTATGCCGGAGACCTGCCCAAGAAGTCGCTCGAGGCGCTGCACAAACTGCACGTCGAAGTGCGAACCAAGACCAAAGCCGTCGATGTACAGGACGGCTATGTCATCCTCGACTGCGGAGGCCAGCGCGAACGCATTGATACGGGCACCGTCGTGTGGGCCGCCGGCGTCAAGGCTTCGCCGCTGGCCGCGCGGTTGGCAGCGGCCAGCGGACAGACGACCGACCGGGCTGGTCGTATTGCGGTCGGTGCCGACCTGGCGATCGCCGGATTTCCCAACGTCATGGTCATTGGCGATATGGCGCTGGCGACCGAGGGTGGCAAACCGCTGCCGGGGTTGGCTCCGGTCGCCATGCAGCAAGGCAAATACGCCGCCGCCCGCATCGAAGACGCCCTCGCCGGCCGCAAGACGCCCGAGTTCCGGTACCACGATCGCGGTACGATGGCGGTCATCGGCCGCTATCGCGCGGTCGCGCAGATTGGCAAGTACAAATTCTTCGGTTTGTTTGCCTGGCTGATGTGGTTGGTGATCCACATCGCCGAGATCACTCAGTTTCGGAATCGAGTGCTCGTCTTCACCCAGTGGGGCTGGACGTTTTTCACCCGCGATCGCTCGGCTCGGCTGATCACTGGCGAAGTCGACATGCAACTGCCCGAGCGCGCCGTCCCGCCGGAAGAAGCGCCGACCGCCACTGTCGCTGCGCGGTAAAGCTCGTTCGCCGAACGCCGCTGGAAAAAAATCTGGCGGCTTTTTCTACGGAACCGCAGGCGGCGCGCCACTAATCTTTTGGAAGACGCTGGTCCGTCGAAGACCAAGCGCAAGAGCAGCCAACACGCGCCCAACAAGAAACTGAAGAAGCGATGCGACTGACGCTACGAACACTTTTGGCCTACCGCGATCGAGTTTTGAAGCCGGCGGAAATCGAAGACATGCACGCGCGGGTGCAGCAGAGCGCGATGGCCGGCAACTTGCTCAAGCGGATCGAGGCGCTCAGCCAGCGCCCGACCCTGCTGGCGCCGCCGGTCGATGGCAAGGGGCTGGGGGCCGACGCGAACTCGATCGCCGAGTATCTGGACGACGCGCTCAAGGGAGAGAAGGTTCCGGAGCTGGAGCGGATTTGCCTCGAGTCGGATGTCCAGCTGGCCGAACTGGCCCAGTGCCATCAGTTGCTCAGTTCAGCGTTGTCGGCCACGATCGAAGTGCCGCCGAGCTTGCGGCAACGCATTTTGACGCTCGGCGATGCAGCGGAGCGGGCCAAGGCACTGGCCGCGCATCCAACCGGACTGCTGCCCGAGCAGTCGGCCCCGGCTGCGGCCGGTCCCGCCCAGCGTTCGCAACCCGAGGGTCGCGCTCGTTTCCGCACCGACGCTCCGCATGTGCAAGCGGTGGCCGTCGCTCCGCTGCCCGGCGGTCAAGATGCTCAGCCATCGCGCTCAGCTGCCTCGGCCCAGCCGGTCGAAGCGCCAATGTTGGCTTCAGGGGGCGACTCGATACGGCCGACCGGTCTGGATCTGGAAGGCTCGCACTTGGCTCACGAGGTCCCCGAGTATCTGCGCGGAAGCACCCGCGACGGTTGGCGCGGGCCCTTGGCTATCGGCGGGCTGGTCGCTGTGCTGGCCCTGTTGGTCTGGCAATCGATCGGGTCGTGGGATCAGGTTCGCGAACTGTTTGCCAGCCGTCCTGTTGCTGGCGATGCCGGCGACCAGACGGCAGCCGATCGGTCCGCAGCGGAGCGTTCCGAACGAGCTGCCGACGCAGGGGCCGCTGGAGCCGCGCAGAGAGCCGATGGCGCTGCGCTCGCGCCGCGAGACGGCAATCGAGTCAACCTGGGCGGAACCAATGACGCGGCCGCAGTAGGGGCCCGCAGCAGTGCTTCGCAGCTCGACGGTTCGGTTCCCGCCGTTGCCGCCGCGGACAGCGCTGCGTTGGACGGTGCTGCATTGGACGGTGCTGCGGCGGACAGCGCCCGAGTCGAGGATGGCAATCCGCTGGCCGCAACGGCCAGCGCCCCGGCCGGCTCCTTTGCAGCCCAGTGGTTGCCCGCCGATGCGCAAGCGATGCGGACTGTGCTGCTAGTCCAAGCCACCGGCGGCCAACCGTTGCACCGGATGCGGGCCGCGGAGCGATTGCCCAGCGGCACTCAGGTGTTCGTTCCGCCAGCCTGCCGGCCGACGCTGGACCTGGCCAATGGACCGCTGTGGACGGTTTGTGGAGCGACGCAGTTAGCCGCTTCCTTGCCCGAGACTGGTTCCAAATCGGTGCCGCGCATCGACCTGCGGCTAGGTAGAGCGCTCATCAGCGCGGCGACCCGAGGCTCGGCGGAGCCGCAAGCGGTACGTATTCACACTCCCGATTCACAGGTCCTGTTGACGCTGCCCGATGCGTCAGCCCGCGTCGCCGTCGAACTTAGTTACCCGCCAGCGGCGCACGGACCGGTTACCGACCGCAGCGCCCACCGGCCCGTGTTGCTAGTGGCGGTTGTCGATGGCGAGGCCACGTTGGAGGTGGGCGCGGCCAGAGGACAAGCAGCGGCGCCGGTGAGCATGACGGCCGGTCAAAGCCTGCAGGTCGCCCGCGGCACTGCCACAGCTCCCGAGACCGCCTCGCCAGCGCCGGCCTGGATCGACGCTTCGTCGGATCGGCCGGTCGACGCGCTGGCCGCCGAGGATCTCGAGCGGCAGTTGACGAGCACCGAACCGATTGGCAGTTCGCTGCAAAAGCTGGTCATCAATCGCCGGCCGGAGACGCGAGCTCTGGCGGCCGAGACGCTGGCCTTGCTCGGCAGTTGGGATTGGGTGACCGCCGACAAGACGACGCTCACCGACCCGCGCGACCGCAGCTACTGGCAACCGCTGCTGGACCTGACCCGCCAGGTGATCGCGGCCAACCCCGACGACGCCAAGAATCTGCAAGGGGCACTGTCCGCCAAAGATCCCAGTCGCGCCGCATTCCAGACCGAGATGTGGATTGGCCTGACCGCCGCCCAGCTCGCGGCTGACGGACCGAAAAAGTTGGTCGATCACCTCGATAGCGACAGCCTGCTGGATCGCATCTTGGCGATCTACCAACTCCAACGCCTGACCGGCAAAGACCTCGGCTACCAGGCTGGAGAAGTCAACCGCGCCAGCGTCCAGCAGTGGGATCGCGAAGTCGCCAGCGGCCGCCTGCAACTACTCCCCCTCTAATCTCCCCGCGCCTTTCTCCTGGCCCGTTTTTTTATAGCTTCGTGGCTTGCTTGCTCGCTTCGTAGCCTCGTTGCTTCGTTGCTTACTTGCTTGCTTCTTAGCTTCGTAGCTTCGTAGCTTCGTAGCTTCGTAGCTTCGTTGCTTACTTGCTTACTTGCTTACTTGCTTACTTGCTTACTTACTTGCTTCGTTGCTTACTTGCTTGCTTGCTGCGTAGCTCGCTTGCTTCGCAGTTTCGTTGCTTCGCTCTCGTGTTGCTCCGGTCTCCCCCT
>JBQCJB010000248.1:0-8334 GCA_051953155.1 Aureliella sp.
GCCTATGTCAGCCCGACCGCACCGGAGGCTCAGTATCTTTGGCGCTGGATCGGCATGCATGCTCCTGACCATGTTTTCGAATTGGTCGAAGGAGTGGCTAACCACGTCGTTCCGGCCGCAGCGCGTCCGAGCGATACACTCGCCGCGCAGTTAGAAAAAGTTCCGGCGTGTCAGGTCGGTTTGATCCCGGCGACCAGTTGGTCTGTGCCACCGGGGAATACGACTCCGTTTGCCGAAGTCGCTCAGTTGTTGCTGCAGGAGATCGCGCGCGGCAACGCGTCGCTCGACCAGGTGCACAAGTCCGCCGCGCGGCGCGAGCTGGAAGGGCGCGATTCGCGGACTGCGCTCGAGGTCGCCCAGCAACTGTCCCGCGTCTACGGCCACGACCTACCGTCGGTGGCTTACATTCCCGCTGTGGCCTGCATCGGCCGGTTGCGGCTGGCCAAGCTGACCGGCGATCGCGCGATGGTCGATGACGTGCAGCGCATCGCCAGCGAATCCGCCCGCGGCACCAAGCCGACGTTGACCGACAAAAGTTCCGGTAGCGAGCTGGCCGGCCACATTCTCTTTGGCGAACTGTTCGATGCCACCGGCGACAAAGCCTGGAATCCCCTGGTGCAACGGGCCGCCGATTGGGCTTTTACGGCCGAGGGCCAACCGCGGGAGGCGATGCCCACACACAACGAGATGAGCGATGCAGTTTTCATGGGGTGCCCAATCCTGGCGCAGGCGGGCCGTCTCACCGGCGAGCGAAAATACTGGGACATGTGTGTTCAACATCTGCGGTTCATGCGGAAGTTGGACTTGCGTCCCGATGGGCTGTACCGGCATTCGCCATTGGACGAGACGGCTTGGGGACGCGGCAACGGTTTTCCGGCTCTCGGTTTGGCCCTGGCTTTGGCCGACGTGCCGGCCGATTATTCTGGGCGGCAGGAAATGTTGGCCGCTTTCCAGGCTCATCTGTCTGCGCTGCTAGAGCATCAGGATCCGACCGGCGCGTGGCATCAGGTGGTCGACCATCCGGAAAGTTATCGCGAGCTCACGTCGACGTGCATGATCACTTATGCTATGACGCGCGGAGTCCGCGCCGGTTGGCTGGAAAAAGCGACCTTCGAGCAGCCGATCGCCCGCGGATGGAAAGCGATTAAATCCCGCGTTGCCGCCGATGGGACGTTGGTCGACGTGTGCACCGGCACCGGAAAAATGAAATCGCTGCGCGAGTATCTCGACCGGCCGGCAATCCTGGGTCGCGACGGACGCGGCGGCGCGATGGCCCTGCTGGTTGCTACGGAGATCGCGGCTTGGGAGGCGGAATAAGAGCGAGCTTGATTGGCCACACAATTGACTGAAACTTCGACACCCGCGAACCAGCACTGCTCGTTGTGCGGACTGCTCTGCCCGATTCCGATGGTCTGGCCGCACTCGCGCAACGAGTGGCCCGACTGCTCGCGCTTGCGCCATTGGTTGAGCGGCGCGGACGCGGCTCGCATGGAGCAGTCGCTACCGGGAATGGTCGAGCGGCGGAGCGCTCGGTTGGCCGAGCACGCGCAGCGATTGGCTGCGGCGCGCAGCCCGCTGCTGTGGATCGAAAGCGCCGACGTGTCGGCGACTCGGGCGGCAGTCGCGCTGGCCGAACTGTGCAACGCGACGGTGCACGTCGCTCAGTCGCCGGGGGCCGACAATGTGGCCGCCGTTACCAGCGCTTGCGGGAACTTGGGTACCTCACTGGCGGAAGTGGCAGGCCATGCCGACCTGATCGTGCACATCGGGCATCGCCATCTGACCGAGCTGCCGCGGCTGGCGCCGCGTTTTTTGCGCGGTCGTGCCGAGGCAAGTCCGGGGGACGCGCGGCGTCACGTGCTGGTCGGCGATGCTCCGCTGGAGGCCTGGACCGGGCCGTTGGAGCTGTCGCCGTCGGACCGACCGTTGGTCCTCCGGTGGCCGCGGGCTGTGTGGCTCGACGGTTTGACGCGCGTGCTAATGGCAGCCCGCGGTGACTCAGCCCCCAGCAATCGCCCCAGCGACGCGGCCGACGCACCAGCCACCGAGCTCGCCGAGCTGCTGGCAGCTAGCCGCTACGCTGTGTTCTTATGGGACGAAGATGAGTTCGCTGACCAGCTCGATCGACTGATGGTCGAGCGTCTGCTGGAAATCGCAGACGTGATCAGTCGAACCACGCGCTGCAGCTTGTTGCCGTTGGGCGCCGATCCCGGACGGACGACGTCTAAAGAGACACTGCTGTGGCTGACCAATGTGGCTGGCACGGCGCGGTACGTCGACGGCGCTTGGACCGGTTCGCGCACCGGCGCGAGCGCGGCGCTGGCTGACTGGCAGAACGAACACGACTGGATTTTGTGCTTGCGAAACTTGCCGAGCGATCGCCCGTTGCCCGACCTGGCGTTCGACCTGGTGCTGGACGCCAGCTGCAATCGGTCGGCACCGCCAACACAGAGCTCAGGCGAGCGCGACGGCGACCGGCGGATGCCTGTGGCCGGTGTGGGCTGGGATTGGCCGGGACATTTGATTCGCATCGATCATGCCTTTGGAGCTTACGTGCACTCGGTAACCCCGGAGGCGTCGAAGCGCCAATTCTCCGCAGAGTTCACGCTGAGGGAAGTCGCGCGAAACCTGCTGCTGGCGAGGACGGCATGATGCGCACTCGATTGTCAAACGCTCGTCTGGTCGATCCTACCCAGCCGCATAATGGAAAACTGGTCGATATCGTCATTGAAGAGGAGCGAATCCAGAGCGTGACACTGGCTGGCCAGTCGCCGCAGCGAGACGAGCGGGCGCTCGACATGTCGGGGTGCCTGGCGCTAGCGGGCGGGCTGGATTTGCACACGCACATCGGCGGCGGCAAAGTCAATCTCGCGCGACTGTTGATGCAGGAAAGGCTGTTGAAGCCGATCGGATCAGAGCGCGGGCCGCTGTGGTCGACGGTGGTCACGGGTCGCAAGTACGCCGAGATGGGGTACACCGCCTGTTTCGAGCCGGCCATGTTGCTGCCGCAGGCTCGGGCGACGCATTGCCAGTTGGCCGATACGCCGCTGCTGGATTCAGGTGCCTACGTGGTCATGGGCAACGAAGATTGGCTGCTCGAATCACTCGGCCGCGGGCTGGAACAGCCGTTGGTCGAGGAATTGGTCGCTTGGACGGTGGCCTCCAGTCAGGCGCTGGCGGTGAAGGTCGTCAACGCTGGCGGCATCAACGCATTCAAGTTCGATCAGCGGCGACTGGATATCGATCAGCCGCATCCGCTCTATGGCGCGACGCCGCGCGACATCATCAGGCGTTTGTCAGCCGCAGTCGACGAGCTCGGTTTGCCGCATCCCCTGCACGTGCACGCCAGCAATCTCGGTATGCCGGGCAGCATCGCCAGCACCCTAGTTACGCTCGACGCGGCCGAAGGGCGGCGCCTGCATCTGACGCACGCGCAGTTCAACGCTTATAGCGATGTCGGGCCTTATGGTATGGGCAGCGGCGCTGTCGAGCTGGCCGAGCGGATCAATCGTTCACCGGAGCTGACGCTCGACGTCGGTCAGATCGTCTTCGGTCAGACGGTGACGATTTCGGCCGATACGCAAGCCCAGGCGCGCAACCGGCACTACGCACATCCCGCCAAGGGCATCATCTCCGACGCCGAGTGCGTCGGCGGCTGTGGCGTGGTGCCCATGCGCTACGAGAACAAGCACTACGTGGGCAGTTTGCAATGGACGATCGGACTGGAATTGCTGCTGCTGATCCGCAATCCCTATCAAGTCTTTCTAACGACCGATCATCCCAACGGCGGTCCGTTTACCAGTTATCCCCACTTGATCCGGTTGCTGATGGATCGCAGCTTTCGCCAGTCGGCCCTGGCCAACATCCAGTCCGAAGCGGCCGAACGCAGCGTGCTGAAAGATCTCGATCGCGAATACACGCTCGATGAAATCGCCATCATCACGCGAGCCGCACCGGCCCGGCTGCTGGGACTGGCCGATCGCGGCCAAGTGCGTCCTGGCGGTTTGGCAGACCTCGTCTTCTACGAGCCGAAGTCCGACTGGGAGGCGACGTTCGCGCGCGCCAAATCGGTTTGGAAGAGCGGATGCGAGATCGTGCGCGGCGGACAAATCGTAGGCGAGGCGCCGACGGCCCACATCACCGCTCGCTCGGTGCTGGCTCGCGCTAGCGGCCAGTCGCAGCCGGCGGTTGGTCAGGCCGCGGCGAAGGCAGCCGACTTGGCATCGCGGCTCGAGTCGCCGCCGCTGGCAGCCTCCTGGCGCGAGGCCATCGAGAGCTCACTGCGGATGCCGATCGAGGCATTGGAGGTCAGCGCGGATGAAATCGCCGAGCGGATCGTACGCGACCCTCAGAGGGCCGGCCCAACATGAACGTCATGCAGATCAACGGTATCGACATCGAAGACAGTTTCGCCGAGGCGTTTCCGATGACTGCCACGCGGCTGATCATCACTGCCGAAGATCGCTACTGGGCGCTGCGCGCGGCGGAGGCCATGACGGGGTTCGCGACCAGCGTGATCGCCTGCGGCTGCGAAGCGTCGATCGAGCGCGAGTTGGACGCGCGCGAGTCGCCCGATGGACGCCCCGCGATCGCCGTGCTGATCTTCAGCATGTCCAGCCGGGAACTGGAAAAGCAGGTCGTGCGGCGGGTCGGCCAGTGCGTGCTGACCTGCCCGTCGACGAGCGTCTTCGCGGGGATGACCGGCGAAAAGGAAGTGGCTCTGGGTAACCAGCTACGTTTCTTCGGCGACGGCTATCAGATCTCCAAGATGATCGGCCAGCGGCGGTTTTGGCGGATTCCCGTGATGGACGGAGAATTCGTTTGCGAAGCCAAGACGGCGCGGACCGCGGCCGTCGGCGGCGGGAACTTTCTGGTGCTGAGCGAAACGCTCTCTGGCGCGCTGCGCGCGTGCGAGACGGCGATGGACGCCATGCGCCGCCTGCCGAACGTCATCATGCCCTTTCCCGGCGGCGTCGCCCGGTCGGGGTCGAAGGTCGGATCGAGGTACAAATGGCTGACCGCTTCGACGAACCACTTTTACTGCCCGACTCTTCGGCCGATCACGCGTTCCCGACTCCCCGAAGGCGTCGGCGCCGCCCTGGAGGTCGTCATCGATGGCCTGACGGAAGCAGACGTGAGCCGCGCCATGCGCGTGGGTATCATGGCCGCCTGCGAAGCTGGAACACGACATGGCCTGAGGATGGTTACCGCTGGCAACTACGGCGGCAAACTCGGCAAGTTTCACTTCCACCTGAGAGACGTCCTGTCATGAGTTCGCTCGAGTTAATCTTGCGACGGCCGCTCGAGGGACGAACTGACTTGAGCGGCATCGTCCCGGACCGGCTACTGCCGCTGTCGACGGCGGAGATCGGCAATCTGCAGGTGATCGAGCAGGGCAAACCGCAAAGGCTGAGCGAGCTCTTTCAGATCGTGGACGGGGATCGCGACAAGCTGATCTTGAAAGGCGACCTGGCGCGGGCTGATCATGTCGGAGGCGACATGCGCGACGGAATGCTGGTCGTCGAGGGACCGGTCGGTCATTGCCTGGCGCGGGACATGCGGCGGGGTGCGATTCATGTGCACGGCAGCGCGGGTAACTATGCCTGCAGCGGCCAACGTGGCGGCGTCGTCCATGTGGAAGGTGACGTTGACGACTTTTGCGCGGCGGCCTTGCCGGGCGAACGCCGGGGCATGCGCGGCGGAACGCTCCGCGTGGGCGGATCGGCCGGCCGGTTTCTAGGGCAGCGGATGCGCCGCGGCACGCTGGTGGTCGCCGGCGATGTCGATCAAGGCGCTGCCAGTGGGCTGGTCGCGGGAACGATCATCTGTTGCCAAAGGCTTGCCTCGCCTGTGGCAGTCGGCATGCGACGGGGCACGCTCGTGTGCCTGCGCTCGGCACCGCAGCTGCATGCCGGCTTCACAGTCCCTGAACCGATTCGCCTGTCGTATCTCTATCTGCTCTTCGACGCGTTGCGTCCGCAGTTGCCCGACGCGGACGCTGCGCAGCTGGCCCGCGGCCTGTGGTGGCGTTCGCTGGGCGATCGGGCCAGCGCGGGGACCGGTGAGATTCTCTGGATCGACGCGAGCGCCCCAGACGATGGGCCCGGCTGACGATGCGCCGTGGGCGACCTCGTCAGAACGGGGTTCGAAGCCTACAATTGTTCGTGTCGGCCTACGATAGATTGTCTCGAGCCGGACGGTCGGCGACTGGCTCCGACTTGAACCGACTCCCGGCTACTTTTATTAGCAGTTAGTTCCATGTTGATCGCTCCGCCTCTCCGCAACAGCCAAGGTGCGTTGCCCCTGGCTGATTTTAAGAAGCAGTCCAACGCTGAACTGGCCCAGCGCATCGAACGGTGCAAACGCGAGCTGGGTTCGCGGTTGTTGATCTTGGGACATCATTACCAGCAGGATGAGGTCATCGCCCACGCCGATTTGACGGGCGACAGTTATCAGCTCAGCCAACTAGCGGCGGCCAGCCGCGATTGCCGCACGATCGTCTTTTGCGGCGTGCACTTCATGGCCGAAACGGCCGACATCCTGGCCAATCGTCCGGAGAAGCTGGCCGAGCGCAACGGCGAGGCAGTCACGGTGATTCTGCCGGATATGGCTGCCGGTTGCTCGATGGCCGACATGGCCGCGATTCGCCAGGTCGAAGACGCGTGGGACCAGCTCGGCGAAGTCGTCGATACCGGTCGCATGATTCCGGTGACGTATATCAATTCGGCTGCATCGCTCAAAGCGTTCTGCGGCCGGCATGGTGGCATCGTATGCACCAGCAGCAACGCAGCTGCGGTGCTGCGGTGGGCCTTCGAACGCGGGGACCGCGTGTTCTTTTTTCCCGACCAACATCTGGGCCGCAACACGGCTTTGAAAATGGGCATCACCCCCGATCAGATGCCGGTCTACGATCCGTACGCCGAGACCTTGGGCGGCAACTCGCCCGACGCAATCGAGCGCAGCCGCGTCGTCTTGTGGAAGGGGCATTGCAGCGTCCACCAAATGTTCACGGCGGCCCACGTGGCCCAGTTTCGCGAGCGCATCCCCGGCATCAAGATCTTGGTCCATCCGGAATGCCCGCGCGAGGTTAACGACATCGCCGACGTATCGGGATCGACCAGCAAAATTATCCAGACGGTCGAGCAGGCTCCGCCCGGAACCAAGTGGGCCATCGGCACCGAGCTGCATTTGGTCAATCGCCTCAAGGCGGCTCATCCCGAGCAAGAGATCCACTTTTTGTCGCCGGTCGTATGCATGTGCGCGACCATGTACCGGATTGACCTGGCCCATCTGGCCTGGACGCTGGAAAATCTGTTAGTCGGGTCGATCGTCAACCAGATCCAGGTCGAC
Organism: Aureliella sp.; assembly: GCA_051953155.1. Taxonomy (GTDB): domain Bacteria; phylum Planctomycetota; class Planctomycetia; order Pirellulales; family Pirellulaceae; genus Aureliella. The sequence continues at coordinate 7,351 of JBQCJB010000248.1, forward strand.
CCCGAAGTGGCTCGCCATTCGTTGGTGGCACTCGAGCGGATGTTGGAAGTCAAGTAACACTCAACCCTCGCAAGATCGCGCAGGCACTCATGTCGGAATTCGTACCGGTCGCCAAACGTTCGGAGTTGGCCGGATCGCATAAGCTGTGTTTGGAAGTCGAAGATCGTTTCGTCGTCCTGGTGGAACTCGACGGAGAAATCTACTGCCTGGACGACGTGTGCACACACGACGGCGGGCCGTTGGGCGAGGGCGAAATCGACGGCAACTGCCTGGTTTGCCCGCGTCACGGCGCGAAGTTCGACATTCGCACGGGAGCCGCCGTGGCCATGCCGGCGACCGAACCGACGGGAACGCACCAGGTCCGCGTCGACGGGGATCAAATCTACGTTCGTCTCAGCCCGCCCTAACCGGCGAGGCATGCCCTGACCGGAGCCAAGACGATGAAGCGCGCAATGTTGGTTTGGTTGTTCGGCCTGGTCGCTCTGCTCTTGGGCAGCAGCCTGTGGGCGGCCGAGCCCACGCAGGTGCTGGTGGTCGTCGGCCCGAGCGATCATCCACCCGGTTCGCACGAGGTGGCGGCCGGGGGACGCCTGATGGGCGATTGCTTGGAAAAGTCGACCAACGCGGCGGACTTCAAGTGCCACGTCGTCACCGCCTGGCCCAGCGAACGAGCGCTGCTCGAGAGCGTCAAGAGCGTGGTCTTTATCGGCGACACGTTTCCCGGTGAGCGATTGCCCAACTCGGAGGTCGTCATGCGCGACCTGGACGCGATGATGGGCCGCGGCTGCGGCATAGTCTGCGTGCACTACGCGACCGGACTGCGGGCCGAAGATGTGGCCGCCGACGGCGACCATCCGCTGCTGCGGTGGATGGGAGGCTACTTCGCCACTCGCTGCCAGCATCACCAGTCGATCGCGCGGATCTATCCCGAAGCGACGATTGCACCAGCCGACGACGCGCATCCGCTTCGCCGCGGGGGGAAGA
>JBQCJB010000249.1:0-3030 GCA_051953155.1 Aureliella sp.
CAGATCGATCCGGTCCCTCCTGCCCGACAAATTGAGATGAACACGATGTTGCCGATGCGCCGTTATTCTTTTGCGTCGAACTTTCTCGCCCTGGCAATCTGCCTCTTGGTCATCAACCAGGCCGGTGCCGTCGACTATGGCAAGGAGATCGCGCCGCTGTGGAAACGCAGTTGCGTGGCTTGCCACAACAGCAAAAAATCCGAAGGCGGCCTGAACCTCGAGTCGGCGGCCACGCTGCTCAAAGGTGGTGACAGCGGAGCGGAAATCGTCGCCGGCAAAAGCGCTGAAAGCGAATTGATCCTGCGGTTGGTCGCGGACGACGACACGAAAATGCCTCCGCCGGACAATTCGGCTGGTGCCAAGCCGCTGAGCGCTGCGGAGATCGAACTGGTCAAGAAGTGGATCGACGCGGGCGCGATGCCCGGCGAGGAGAGCGGCCCAACGGCGATCGCCTGGCAATCGGTGCCAGCCATGTTCCGACCCGTGTACGCTGTCGACGCGTCGGCCGACGGCCAGTTTATCGCCAGCGGACGTGGCAACCATGTCGTCGTTTATCCCTGGCCACTCCAAGGCAGTCCCGCTAGCGCGGTGGCGCTGATCGATCCGCAAACGGTCGCCGATTCCGGCATGCCGTCGGCTCACCTGGACGTCGTGCAATCCCTGGTGTTCAGCCCCGACGCTCAGACTTTAGCCACGGGCGGGTTTCGCTGCGTCAAGCTCTGGAAACGTGACTTTGCAGCCACCTCGCTGGTGGGCCTTAAGCCGACGACCGGCCTGGCGGCACTGGCGCATGATGGCCGCAGCCTGGCAATCGCTCGCGAAGATCGCACGGTTGACATCGTCGATTTGGCGACGCGCCAAACTCGCTTGACTGTTCCCGCCGGGGAAGGGCCAGTGACGGCGCTCGAGTGGACTGGGGACGATCAGAACCTGTTCGTGGCCGACCAGTCGAACAAGGTCACACGTTGGCAATTGCCCGCCATCGGCGCGGCACCGCAGGCCAAGCCTGTCGCCCTGGGTTTTAGTTCGCCCAGCGCGGTCAAGGCGCTAGCGCCACTGGCTGCAGATCGCGTGGCGCTGCTGGCCAGCGACGGTCAGCTAAGTCTGTGGGTGGTCGAAGCGCCGGCTCCGGCTGCGGCCGCCACCGCAGCCACCGCAGAAGGCACCGCTGCCGCTGCCCCGAGCGCATCGGCCGGCGAAGGGGCCGCGGCCACCGCCACGCCGGCTAGCACCACCGCAGCCAACTTTGTCAAAAAGGATTTCGCAGAGGCGATTCCGCCGGCCAGCGCGATCGCGGCCTGCGCGGGCAATCCGGTCCGCTTGATCGTCGCTCACGGCGATGGACAGATGGAAGCTGTGCACGCTGTCGAAGGCAAGGTGCTGGCAAAGTGGAAGAGCCCGCTCGCCGTCTCGCGCTTGGCGGCTCATCCTCAGGGCTCGACGGTCGCATCGTTGGGGGCTGACGCATCGGTGCGTCTGTGGAACGCGGCCGACGGCAAAGAGCTAGCCAACATCGCTCCGGAGACAGCTCTGGCGCGCGACGTCGCTAGAGGACAACGAGGCGTGGCCCGTCAACAGGCCGAGGTCGACCGCCTGGCAGCTACGATCAATACGCTCGAAACCGCGCATCAGAAAGAACAAGAGGCGATGAAAAAGGTCGCCGAGGAAAGGGAGAAGGCCGCCGCGGCCCTGGCCGCCAAGGTCGCTGCGTGCGACGCCAACACCACGGCCATTCAAGAATCGGAAAAGGGAATCGCGGCAGCCAAGCAGTTGATCGCCGAACAAACCAAACGCATCGAACAGCTGACCGCCGACATCGAAGCCAAGAAGAAAAAAGACGCCGAATTGGCCGCGGCTCGACAAGCAGCCATGGAGGATCTTCAGAAGCAGGACCAAACGTTGGCCAGTTCCAAGGACGCAGTCGGCCGCGCGGCCAAGGCCATTCCCGATCAGCAGGCCGTCGTCGAGCAGGCAAAGCAAAAGCTGACCAGTTTTCAAGCCGCAGCGACCGAGTTAAGCGAGGCAGAAAAGAAGTCGCGTGAGGAGGCGCCGGTCGCGTTCGCCTTCAATGCCGCGGGGGATCGCCTGTTGCTCGGACGACAACAGGGATCGATCGCCGTGCTGGACGTGGCCGCGGGCCGCCTGGCCACGGAACTGAAGGCCCCGCCACAACTCGCTACCGTCATCGGCACTGGGCATACCATCCTGGCGGCCAACTCGGCCCAGCCCTTGACCGCCTGGAACAGCGATGCGGTTTGGAAACTCGAACGGGTGCTCGGCAGCGAAACCGATCCGAACTCTTTACTTAGCGATCGCGTCACCGCGCTGGCGTTCAGCCCCGATGGTCAGACGCTGGCCGTCGGCAGCGGTCCGGCCAGCCGCTTCGGCGACGTCAAACTGTTCCGCGTCAGTGACGGCAGCGTGCTCCGCGATCTCGGCGAGGTACACAGCGACACCGTGCTCGACATCGCCTTTTCGCCGGATGGAAACGAACTGGCCACGTGCGCGGCCGACAAACTGGTGCGCGTGTTCGACTTGGTCAGCGGCCAGCAGCGGCTTTCGCTGGAAGGGCACACACATCATGTCCTGTCGGTCGCCTGGCAAGACAGCGGTCGCACGCTCGCATCCGCCAGTGCCGACGGCACGATCAAGCTTTGGGATAGCGTCACCGGCGAGCAGCAGCGAACGGTCAGCGGCTTCGGCAAAGAGATCACCAGCGTGGCTTTCGTCGGACAGACCAGCCAACTTTTGGCCACATGCGCCGATAATAGTTTGCGGCTGGTGGAAACGACCAATGGTCAAACCGTTCGCAACTTCGCTGGCTCGACCAGCGCTCTTTATGCCCTGGCCATCGCCGCCGACGGCAAGCATGTCGTGGCGGGTGGCCAGGATGGCAAGCTGATCATCTGGACCATCGATAAGGCGGCTGTCGTCAAGCAGCTTGAATAGCTTGGTTCGGTCATCCTTGCGTGCGCGGTTTTTAAGCGCTCTGCGCCTCGCGAACAAATCGACGCGCGATTGGTGACGCGG
>JBQCJB010000250.1:0-4083 GCA_051953155.1 Aureliella sp.
TTCAATCACGAATCGCCGCGGCGTCCCGAGACATTTGTCTCTCGCAAAATCGCCCGAGGTGCAGTGAAGATCAAACTCGGATTGGCCGAAAGCTTAGAACTAGGCGACCTATCGACCTGCCGAGACTGGGGCTATGCGGCCGACTTTGTCGACGCGATGTGGCGAATGCTTCAATTGCGCGAGCCGCAGGATTTCGTGATCGGATCAGGCCAGGCGCAACCGACATCGCGTCTCGTTGAGCTAGCCTTCGCGCAGCTCGGTCTGGATTGGCGCCAATACGTCACTATCAATCCCGCCTTGTTCCGACCGAACGACCCGCGGACCGTGGTCGCGAACATCCAAAAAGCCAAAGCGGAGCTGTGCTGGGCACCGCAAACAACACTCAAACATCTAATGGAAAAAATGGTCCGAGCTGATATGGACGCTCTGACGCACTTTCGCAACAATGTCGCCGCCGCGTGACTCGGGTTCGGTGCGTCGTGCGCTCATTTCCATCGGAGGTGGACGGGCCGCTGTGGTCGAGTTTGGTTGTCAGTTCAAATAAAAGGGAGTTGCAGGGATGCAGCGCAGCGCGTTAATTACCGGTATAACGGGGCAGGATGGTTCCTATCTGGCCGAGTTTCTGCTGAGCAAGGGTTATCGAGTCCACGGCGTATACCGTCGCACGAGCACTCCGAATCTGTCGCGCGTCGAGCACCTGCTCGATGACATCGAACTGCATCAATCCGACCTGACCGACCAGGCTTCCCTTTTCAAGCTCGTCAATCAGGTGCGCCCGACCGAAGTTTACAACCTGGCTGCCCAAAGCTTCGTCGGCACCAGCTGGGATCAAGTGCTGGCCACCGGCGATATGACCGGCCTGGGCGTGGCGCGTATCCTCGAGGCCATCCGCTGCGTCGATCCGAGCATCCGCTTCTATCAAGCCAGCAGCAGCGAGATGTTTGGCAAGGTGGAAGAGACGCCGCAGCGCGAAACGACGCTCTTGCATCCGCGCAGCCCCTACGGTGTGGCCAAGGTCTATGGCCACTACCTGACGATCAACTACCGCGAGAGCTTCGGCATGTATGCCTGCTCCGGAATTCTCTTCAATCACGAATCACCGCGTCGCGGTTTGGAGTTTGTGACCCGCAAAATCACGCACGCCGTGGCCCGGATCAAGATGGGCCTGCAGCACGAGCTGCGGCTGGGCAATCTGGAAGCCAAACGCGATTGGGGTTTCGCCGGCGATTACGTCGAAGCCATGTGGCGGATGCTCCAGCAGGACAAACCCGACGACTATGTGATCGGCACCGGCAAGACCTACCGCGTGCAAGACTTTGTCGACTTGGCCTTCGCCGAAGTTGGCTTGTCGCCCGAGGACTATGTAGTCATCGATCCGAATTTCTATCGTCCCGCCGAAGTCGACCTGCTGCTGGCCGATCCGGCCAAGGCCGAGCGCAAGCTGGGCTGGATGCCGCGGACCGATCTGGCGCAGCTAGTGAAGATGATGGTACAAAGCGATTTGCAGTTGGCCGAACGCGAGTTGGCTCTGCAGAGCAAGCCCAAGCTACGCATCGCTGCTTAGCAGCCTTTTGAGACGGGCACTGCCAGCCATCTTGTGACTCGCCGGCGAGCGTTCGCCGGCGCCGACTGCCAGCCTCGCCGCGCGGGCGCGCGAGTCCTGAAAGCCGGCCCAGTTCACAGGCTGTTGGTGCGACCTTTGCCAAGCTAGTCGAGAGATAATGAAGAACTTCCGTCGTGCCATCGGCGACTCGCTCCACCACTGGCCCATGCTGGTCATCGCCACCTTGTGCTCGATGGGCGTTGCCACGCTGTGGAGCGCCAATATCGGCGCGATGTATCCAGTCATCCAAATGACCCTCGACGGCGAATCGGCACAGAAGTATCTGGGCAAGCAGGTTCAAACCACCCAGGCCGAACTCGACAAACAAAACGCTGAAGAAGCAAAACTGGTCGCCGAGCGGCGGGCCGCCGCCGACCCTCAATCGTTGGCCGTAATCGACGACCAGTTGCAACGACTGGCCGAAGAACAAGAAAAGTCGCAGCGCACGCTCGCCTGGCAGAATTGGCAACTCGGCATGGCCAGCCGCTTCCTGCCGCAGGACCCGTTCCGCACGATTTGCGTCATCATGGCGGTGGTCGTCGTCAGCACGCTGGTCAAGCACTTGTTGATGCTGGCCAATGAACTCTTGATCGGACGCGTTTCGACGACAATCGTTCGCTCGCTGCGAACGCGGATTTTCGACCAGGCGCTCGGCTACGATCGCCGGACCTACCAAGCCTACGGAACCAGTGGCTTGCTGTCATCGATCACGCATACGTCCGAGATGCTCTCGAGCGGCTTGATCAATTTCTTTGGCGCAGCGATTCGCGAACCGCTTCGGGTCATCGGCTGCTTAATCGGCGCAGCCTTCATCTGTTGGCGGCTGCTGCTGCTGAGCGTCGTGCTGGCGCCGTTGTTGATCGTCGTGGTCTACTGGTTCAACGGCCGCGTCAAAGGCATCGCGCGTTCCATGCTCGGTCGCACGACCGGATTTCACGAAGTCATCCTCGAGGCCCTGGGCAATATCTTCACCGTCCAGGCCTACACGATGGAAGAGGAAGAGCGCCAGCGGTTTGCCAAGTCCACCAAGGATATGCAGTCCTGCAGTATGCGGATGATTTTTTATACCGGCATGAGCAAACCCTTCACCGAACTGGTCGGCGTCGGCATGATCGCCATCACGGTGTGTGCCGGAGCGTACCTGATCGTCAACAAGCAGACGCACATTTTCTTTCTGCGCATCTGCGACGAACCGTTGACCGCCGGCAGCCTGATGATTTTCTTTGCGATGTTGATCGGCGCCAGCGATCCGCTGCGCAAGATGTCGGGCGTCTTCACGTCGATTTATGCCGGAGGTCTGGCCGCCGACAGCCTCTACCAGATGCTGGACCATCCGAAGGTTTTGGCCGAGCCCGAGCATCCTGTCCAATTGCCGCGGCCGCATCGCGAATTGGAATTGCGCCAAGTCGCCTTTGCCTACAACCCCGAGTGCCCGGTTCTGACCGACGTCACGCTTTCGATACCTTTCGGCCGCACGGTAGCCATCGTCGGCGCCAACGGCAGCGGCAAGTCGACTCTCATTCAACTGCTGTGCCGATTCTACGACCCGAACTCCGGGCACGTCACGCTCGACGGCGTCGACTATCGTCAGATGGCGATTCACGATGTCCGCTCGCGAATTGCGCTTGTCAGCCAGCACACCGAACTGTTCAACCGCTCGGTGCTCGAAAACATCCTCTATGGCAGCCCGCAAGCCACGCGGGACCAAGCCATCGAAGCGGCCAAGTTGGCACACGCCCACGATTTCATTACCGCTTCCCTCGAGCAAGGCTACGACACGCTGGTCGGGCAAGGCGGCCAGCGGCTCAGCGGCGGACAGCGGCAGCGCATCGCCATGGCTCGAGCCATTTTGCGCCGCCCCGAGATTCTGATTCTGGACGAATCGACCAGCCAGATCGACATGGCCAGTGAACTGCAGATCCGCCAATCGCTGGCGGAAATGAAGGGCTCGTGCACGATCATCATCATCACCCACCGCGAAGCCCTCGTGGCCCTAGCCGACGAGACCTACGAAGTCCAATCCGGCCGCCTCGTCCCGACCACCTACGGCCTAAAAGCCACCGCCTAGTAGGACAGGCTTCCAGCCTGTGTGGCACCCGCCGACGAGCCTTCAATCGACCGCCCTCGCAGCCGCTGCTAACAGCCCGCCAGCGTGCCGCACTCGCCAGCGATTGGGGGCGACTCTTGGCGTCATCCTCGCGCATGCGTTAGGGCAATAGGTTGTGTTGACAGGCCGGAGGCCTGTCCTACTTGACAGGCTTCCAGCCTGTCTGGCACCCGCCGAAAACGCCGCTCTCGACGGTCCTCCACCGCTCCGTTTGATCCTTTCCCACCCCCGGGAAAAGGGTTGCGGTGACAGGCCGGAGGCCTGTCCTACTTAGGACGCGACGGGCTGGACGCATAAGCTACTGTGGCGAATTTGGCCGTTGGGGTTGTGCAATGGTGGCATTGGCGCAATTGAGGAAAATTACCTTGTTCGG
>JBQCJB010000251.1:0-14492 GCA_051953155.1 Aureliella sp.
CCATTGCCGACGCTGGTTTGGGAACCGATCGTCGTCGCCTTGCGCATCATGGGCATATCGACCGCCGCGCACCTTGCACACCGCGCTGGAGTCGACGATCGAGCGGCGATGCTGGCCTTAGCTCGGCATGTCGACTATGGCCACAAAGTCCTGCTGTCGTTGTGCGAGGTCTATCTCGGCTACAACCATGCCGCCTTCGGGATTAGCGGGATCCTGGTCGCCGACATGGCGCTCGCTCGAGAGCCGACGCCCTTCGCGCTCAAGTTAGCGCCGGAGGTTTTCAGCTCGCAGCTGCTCAGCGATGGCTTCCATGCGGAGCGGAGTCCGACCTATCACATCCACGTGTTGCTGCTGCTGCGATCGTTGTTGGCGGCGCGAGTCTTTCCGCGGCCCGATGCAGAGTTGATGCAGCACTTGGAAAGCAAGATGGTCGCCGCGCTGGCGCCGCTGGTCCATCCTGATGGCGAGATTGCGATTTTCAACGATGCGGCGATCGGCGATTCGGTGCCGCCAGCTGCCGTGGGATGCCAGCTGCAGCTACGACCAGGCAAGAGCGTGCTCCCGGCGGCAGGCTACGTTTGCTTGAGATCGGCGCGGGCCAGCCTGCACATGGACGCCGGCCCGCTCGGACCGCCGGAAAACTGCGGGCACGGTCATGCCGATTTTCTGGCCGTCGAAGCGTCGCTCGAGGGCCGCCGCGTAATCGTCGATCCGGGTGTGCTTTCGACTGGCAAAGGAGAGTTGCGGCAGCGAACGCGCTCGGCCCACTCGCACAATGGACCGACCTATCAAGGACTCGAACCGGCCGAGTTCTTCGGCGCTTGGCGCGTCGGCCGCCGCGGTTCGGCCCAGTTTGAAAACGACAGCGATCTGCCTGGCTGCATGCCGTGGGAAGCGCTCGGTTCGGCCGATGGCTATGCGCCGTTCGGCGGTAAGGTAATGCGTTATGTCGGTCTAACGCAGGACTCCGCGGTCCTGATCGCGGATGCGTGGACCATAGTGGCTGGGCATGAGGCTATGTCGACTTACTTGATCGCCGAGGACTGGCGCGTCCAGCCGGTTTCGGCCCAGCGGTTGGATTTGGTCGACCAGCCCAGCGGCGAGATTCGACTTTGCATCGAACTGTTGGCTGGAACGTTCGGCCAGGTGCGTAACGATCTCTGGGCGCCGCAGGGCCCGATGCAGCCTCGGACCGGCACTCGATTTTCGGTCGCACCGCTCGACGGCCGCTTCGCTTGCTTGTGCCTGCGTGCGCTGGATGCAGGCCGCGTAGACAACCTTCCCGCGCTCGCCGCGGTTCGCTCGGCTCTGGAAGAGCGTTTGGCCGCCAACTCGATTTTCAATAAGCTCGCAAAATGAAAAAGCTCGAATCCATTCAGTTTGCCAGAGCCATCGCGGCGACGATCGTGTTGTGGGCTCACATGAGCAAGGAGATGATGCACCGCGCCGAAGCCATCTACAACGACCCGCTCTGGATTTGGAATTTTGGACAAGCGGGCGTGGACCTGTTCTTTGTGATCAGCGGCTTCATCATGGTCTACGTGGCGCAGAAGGACATCGGCAGCTCGGCAGGCGGCAGCCGCTTTCTGCGAAAGCGTTTGGTGCGCGTCGTCCCGCCTTATTGGCTTTACACGTCGCTGGCTCTGCTGGTCGCCGCCGCCCTGCCCAGTCTTCGCAACTATCACGACACCGATTTTTTCTACGCGCTCGGTTCGTACTTCTTCCTGCCAATGGAACGTCCGATCGACGGCGAAGTTACGCCGCTGTACGCGCTGGGCTGGACGCTCAACTACGAAATGTACTTCTACGTTTGTTTCTCGGTGTTGATGCGGCTGAGCCCGCGCTGGTTCAATGCAGCGTTCATCCTGTACTTTGTCACGACGGTTGGCATCGGACAGGCGGTGGACCTGCGCGAAGCGTCCCCCGCGCTCTGGTACTGGACGCGGCCAGTCGTGCTCGAATTCGTGCTGGGAGGTGTTTTGGGAATGCTGTATCTGAAGAGCGTCACCATCTCCAATCGCCTGGGGGCTGCCTGCCTGATCGCGGGCATCGCCTGGTGGCTAGTCGGCAGCATTCTCTATCCGGCGCCTGAGCACGATGCAAGGTTGATCGTGTGGGGCATACCGGCCGCGCTGGTAATCGCATCGCTGGTGCTGCCGAGCACCAGTTTCTATGACCTCTTGCCTCAAGCGGTCCAGTCGGCGGGCACGGCGATCGGCGATGCTTCGTACAGTTTGTATTTGAGCCACATGTTCGTCATCCGCGTCGCGACCCTACTCTTGCCAGCCAGCGTGCTGGGGCTGAGTTACCTGGTCGTCTATCCGGTCGTGTGCACGTTGGCATGCCTGGCGTTCGCCCGGCTGTCGTACCTGTACTTTGAACTTCCCACCAATGCCGTCGGTCGCAAATTTGTAGCTTGAGTTCGATTGGGTCGGCCGCTGAAAGGAACTATGAGAAACGCAACGCTCGATTGGCTGAAAATTGTGTTGGCGTGTTTTGTCGTCGGGATTCACGCCGAGGCGCTTTCCGATCGATCCCCCTTAGCCTCCTACTTGTTGACCGAGGGGCTCTTTCGCATCGCGGTTCCGCTGTTTCTGATCATCAACGGATACTATCTGCGCCAGCATCTCGAGGCTGGCAAGCCATTCTGGCTGTGGTTCAAGCGGGTTTTGCTGCTGTACGTTCTCTGGACGATTATCTATGCCCCCTACATCCTCAGCGCGGCTCGCGGCAGTGGTTCGCTAGCCGGGCTAAAAGTCGCCAAGGATCTGGTGCTGGGGTATTATCATTTATGGTACCTGCCTGCGATGCTCGTGGCTGGGACGGCCACTTGGCTGGTGGGCCGCTGCTGCGCTCGCGCTCTGCTGCCTCTGGCCACGATCGTGCTGATGGGCGGGCTGGCGTTGCAGTACGCCACCAATTACTCGTGGATCCTCGATCCCGACGCGCCGCACTGGCTGTATCGAAATGGAGTTTTCGTAGGCTTTCCCTTTTTTGCCATCGGAGCTGCCCTTGGGCAGCACGAGCCAGGCTTGGCCAGGCGTTGGTCGACGGCCAGCAACCGCATCGCAGCTGCCGCGGCTCTCACGCTCGTGCTAGCCGAAGCCATGGTCAATTACCACGCTTGCGGCCACGAATTCGATATCCTGCTCAGCCTGGCTGTTGCGTGCCCTGTAGTTTTTGTCATCGCCAACGGGCAATGCACCCTTGGCAGCACCAAGCTGCTGGCCAGTCTCTCGACAGCGATCTATTTGGTGCATCCATTGTTGCTGGCTGGGCTGGCTCAGTTAGGATTGGAAGACCGAGGCACGCTGCTGTTTGTGCTGACTGGAGTGTCGGCGATCGCCGTCGGAATGTTGCTGGTGGTCGTCAGCCGGCGCACGCGGCCGCTGTCTTTTGTTTAGCCAGAGGATAATCGTTCGATGCTCGCACTGTTGATGGCGCTTTCGCTGCTGGGAGGCGTCCTTTTACTCTATGTATTTCGGTTCAATCCGATCCATCCAGCGATGCTGTGGGGCGTCTGCTGGGGAGCCTGTTTCAGCCTCTATGCAGTGCTGGGCATCCCGTTTCGCGCTGATGAGTTGGGTGTCGTCCTGGCCTTTTCGGCAGTGCTCGCGTTTTTGGTGGGAGCGATCGCGGTCGATGCGTTGTTCCGTGACCAGCCCGATCAGTCGCGGCAAGTGCCGATCCGCCGCGGCGCCGTGGCGACGTACTTGGCGTTGACCCTCGTGGCCGGCCTGATCGTGGTCGGCAGCTTCGGCGCCAAATTTGGCTTTTCGCTCGACTCGCTGCGGAGCGTCGACAACTATATTGCTTCGTCAGGTGAAGCCTCGCGTTCGCTGCACGAAGGGGCCGAGGACGCGCTGACGCTGCCCGAGAAGATTTTGACAGGCGTCTTCCAATCGGGTTTCATCGTCGCCGCCTTGCTGCTGGGAACGGGTTGGCGTCCCGGGCTCCTCATGCGAATGTACCTGCCTGCTGCCTTGTTCGTCGCCACGCTCTTTAGTGCCGCGACGACGCTGCGTGGCTTCCTGGCCGTACCGCTGGTCCTGGCGACCGCCGCCGCACTGGCCGGGATGGCGATCAGCGGCCGAGAGCGGGCGGTCATCAGCCGCAAATCGGTCGGCATCGCGACGTTGGCCGTTTCGGGCTTCGTCGTCTTGTTAGTCGCCCTGCAGATGGCCCGCATGGGCGGACGCACAACGCTGCTCGGCACGCTCGATCACTTGCGTCCCTGGTTCGCCGGCTACATCCCGGGGTTTGCCAACTGGTACGCGGAAGAAAAAGGGGGCGAATTGGCCTACGGCCTGTGGTTCTTTCGCGGTTTTTTGGCTCCGCTCGGCCTGGTCGACGGCGAAGGCTTTACCGAAACGACCAGTCAGATACCGCTGGGCAATGGTCAGACGACCAACGCGATGACCTTTCTGCGAGCGGCCGTCGCGGACTTCGGCAGCTTGGGAGCGGTTGCCTGGTGCGCACTGATGGGCGCGGTCTCGGCCTTGGTCTTCCGCTTGGCCAAAGGCGGCAGCCGCCTGGCAGCGATCCTGTTGGTCGCGGTATATGCCGGCATCGCCTGGAGCCCCAACTACTGGTTCTTCGCCTACGGGGCGCGCATCATCTCGGTAGGCCTGGCGGCGATCGTCATGCCGCTGCTCTGGAGACCCTGCGTCGCGATTGCCAACCCGGCACGGCAAGCGGCTCACGCCTAGCGCCGCCGTTCCGAACGAGCTTCGACGGCATGCGAGCCATGGCGACTTCTTACGGAAAAGTCACCTCCGTGACAATTTCGCCATTTCCACCAAAACGAGCGTGAAAAGCGAGCGCGAAGAGGAGATACTCACCGGCGGCGATCAAGCGTCGCGTCGGCCAGTATCGTTTCCTGGTGAGGTCTCGTTTCACAAAAGGAGCCCGTCCGATGAGAACGCGGCTGCGTGGATTCACGCTGGTGGAATTGCTGGTCGTTATCGCCATCATCGGCATCTTAGTCGGACTACTGCTGCCGGCGGTCCAAGCGGCTCGAGAAGCCGCGCGGCGGATGCAGTGCACCAACCAGCTCAAGCAGTTCGGCCTCGCTCTGCACAACTACGCCGACGCCAACAAACGTTTTCCGGCTGGCTCGGGCGGCCCGGCGACTTCGAGCAATCGCCTGAACGCCATGGTTGGACTGCTGCCGTTCGTTGAAGAAACCGCCCTCTACAATTTGGTCAGCAGCGTCAATACATTTGGCGCAACGACTTACCAACCATTCGGCGCCAATCCGTGGGATCAGAACTTTGATCTTTGGGGTTCCCAGTTCCAGGTCAAAGGCATGAACTGCCCGTCGGACGCACCAGTGGGTGATTCGCGCGGAGGTCGCTGGGCCGGAGGTGTGGCCGCGACGACCAGCTATTCGTTCTGTCAAGGCGATCACGTTACTGGAGCCGGCAATCAGACCGCCTACCAGCGTCGAGGCATGTTTGGCTTTCGCAGCTACGTCGGTTTCCAGCAGTTGACCGATGGCACGAGTAACACCATGGCGATCTCCGAGCGTTGCTTTCCCAAAGGTGCCCGCAGCGTCTTCGGTCATACGGTCGAGAGCCTGGTGGGCCTGCAAACCAATCCATCGCTCTGCCTGGCTCAGGCCGATCGGGCGAGCCGTCAATTCCTGCCATCGGCCAAGCTGTCGACCTACGTGACGGGAGGGACGCGGGCCTACGACGGCATGCCGATCTATACCGGCTTCAACGCCATATTGCCACCGAACAGCCCGTCGTGCGTCATCGGCAACATCAACACGGTCGGTGTCATGACGGCTCAGAGCTGGCACTCTGGCGGCGTCAACGTCGTCTTCGGCGATGGTTCGGTGCGATTCATTACCGAGACGATCGACGCCGGATTGTCGAGCGCTCCGGAATCGCTATCGGGGATCAGTCCGTACGGAGTCTGGGGCGCGCTGGCCACGATCAACGGCGGCGAGGTCGCCAGCGAAGGCAACTAAGTCGAAGCTTCCAGTCGCAGGAGGTCCAGTATGCGCACAGTCAACGGCGGCAGAAAGGTGTTTCTTGCCGTAGGTATCGGGCTGTTATGCCTGGGGGGTTGCGCTGGTGGCTCGAGCGAGAACCCCGACTGGCCGAAGCGCGCCAAAGCCTCCGGGACGGTGTCGTATAAGGGCAAACCGGTCGAAGGAGCCGAGGTGACGTTCACCAACACCCAGTCAAAATCGGCCGCCACCGGGAAAACCGATGGACAGGGACACTTTGCTCTTACGACTTTCGTCTCAGGTGATGGAGCTGTGCCTGGCCCGCAAATCGTCACGGTGCGGCGCGTCGACGTCATCGACAAAACGCCCGAAGGAGTCGATTTGTCGGCCGGAGGAACCGCGCCGCCGCCAGAGATCCACTGGATCATCCCCGAAAGATTTTCAATTGCGACCAAGTCGGGACTGACCGCCGATGTTACTGAGGCAGGCCCGAACGAGTTTTCTTTCGATCTTAAATAGGTAATCCGCGGCCGGATCGGCAGTCGCCCTTCGAGGTCTGACCATCGTGCCACTATCCGCTCGATTCAGCGTGTCTTACACCCCGCCTGCGCACTCGGCCTCGCCGAGCGACAGCGTGCAGTCGAACGAGAGTGGGCGGCATTCGTTGTTCCTGCGTTCCTTTGCAACGCACGAAGCCACAGTGCGGGCATACGTTCGTCGCCTGGTACCAAGCCAGGCCGATGCTGACGACGTCATGCAAGAGGTCGCTTTGGTGCTGTGGGCCAAGTTCGACCAATTCCGCGAAGGGTCGAGCTTTCGCAGTTGGGCCCTGGGTGTTGCCAAGTACGAAGTGCTGGCGTGGCTCCGCGACCGAAGTCGCGACCGCCTGGTCTTGGCCGGCGACGTAGCCGAGCTGATCGCCGAGGAGACGCTGCAAGACTTGGCGAGCCTCGAACAACAGCGTCAAGCCTTGCAGACCTGTCTCGAAAAGCTGGCTCCTCCCCAGCGCTCGCTGCTCTTGGAAAGCTATGGGGCCGAAGCCAAGATACAAGACGTGGCCTTGTCCAGCGGCCGATCAATCGCTGGGTTTTATCAGTGGCTTCATCGAATGCGGCGCATTCTTTTAGCCTGTGTCCAACAAGAGGTCTCGCGCACCGCATGCCCCCGAATCTAGCGCCCGATCTGGAGCTGCTGATCAATCGCTACATCGACGGCCAGATAACTGGTCAGGAAATGCAGCTGCTCGATGAGCGTTTGCGCATCGATTCAGACGCCCGACGCTGCTTTGCTCGAAAACTGAATCTCGAGTCGGCTCTGGACGAAGCGGCCGATCGAACCGCGGGAGAGCAAGCCGCGGTGGATGACATCGTGGCCTTGAACCGTCGCGCACTCCATTCCAAAGCCTTGGCACTCTGTGCACTGTCCGCGTCCGCCGCGGTCATGCTGGCCGCAGGGATATGGTGGTGGCGCGCGGCCCCGCAGACCTACGCCACCGTCATTCGCTGCGTCGGCAACCAGTCGCTCGCCAATGGCGCTCCGCTAGGCGACGGAGCTCCTCTGGCAAACCAATTGACCCACATGCAGGCCGGCTCACTCGAGCTGGTCAGCATCCACGGCGCTCGAATTGTCATCGAGGCGCCTGCGGAATTTTACTTCGAAACGGGTCAACGCTTGAATTTGGCACGTGGACGGCTGAGTGCCTTCGTGCCGCCGGCCGCCAAGGGCTTTACGGTGGTGACGCCTTCGGGCGATGCGATCGATCTCGGGACCAAGTTCGCTGTCGACGTCGCCAGTCTTACCGAAACCGAGGTTCACGTGTTCGAGGGAGAGGTACTTGCCAGGCCCAAGGGCGGCCAGCATCTGAAACGCTTGACTGCCAACAGTGCAATCCGTTTCCGGCAAGCGACACCTGCCGAAGCTTGCGACGTTCGGCACGGCACTTTCGTGACCGCGCGAGAGATGATTCCACTCTCCGAGGCCCTGCGGTGCGGCCAGTCCGAGCGGGCTCGGCGCGCATGCCAGGCCCTCAAACAGGACCCAACGGTGCTTGCCTGGCTGGACTTCGATCGCCCACCCGCGACTTCGAATCTCGATGCGGCGCGCATCGAATACGGCGCCGTTGTTCACGGCGCCCGTTGGGTCCAAGGGCGATTCCCGGGGACGGGTGCGTTGGATTTCGTCCATTCCGACGACTGCGTTCAACTGAACTTGAACGCCCGCGTGTCACAATTCACCCTTATGACTTGGATTCGCCTGAACCAGTTGGAAGGACGCCATAATTCGCTCTACTCGACTGACAAGTGGGGCCAACTGGGTCAAGTCCATTGGATGATCGGCAGCGTTGATAATGTCCGCTTCGCGATCAAAGGCCCGAATCCCGACTTGCGCGGCAATTCCAACGTGTGGTTAGAGACCGAGCCGAAGTCGATGACCGAACTGGAACATTGGGTTCACCTGGCATTGGTCTACGACAGCCAGGCGGGCCGTGCGATTCAGCTCCTGAACGGCCGCGTGGTCGCGACAGCGGTGATGCCCAAGGGGTTGATCGCCTCGCTCGGTCCAGCGCAACTCGGCAACTGGCAACCGCAGGAACACAAAGCCAACGAACCCCGCCGACTTCTGAGCGGCCGCATGGACGAATTCGTCGCCTTCTCACGGGCCTTATCCAGCGACGAACTGGGTGCGTATTACGAAGCGACCAAGCCCTATAACTAACTCGCTCAGCGGAAGACGGCGACTTCGTCGAGCCGTCCCTCCCAGCTGGACTGGCGGCCGCTGCCAGTTGTTCCAACAGAAGGTAAGCGTTCGGCGCTCACGCTATTGACGAAGTCGGCGTCAGGCGGCCGGATCTCGCGCCGGCGAGCGTGCCCCTTTGGCGTAAGCCGACCGCACAATAAAAAAACCGCGGCGCTGGGAAAACGGAACGTTCTCTTCGCGGCCGCGGTTTCTTGTGTCAGGCTGAGCGGTGTGGCTGCGAGATAATGCCGCGCCACACCGCTCGAGTTCGAACTACGTGAAGACTTCGTTGTACATGAAGGCTTCGATCTATTTGGAGACGAGGCTGATCAGCAGCGGCTCCATGCCCTTTTGGATGTCGAACGACAGTCCCGAAGTCGTCGGATCGGTATAACGTTCCGGCACTTGGCTCTTGGGGCGCTTGGCCGCTTGAGCCTTCACTTCGGCTTCCGTTCCCATCAGGGAACTTTCCGCATCGGGCGAACTGGCCGCAGCTGCAGCCGCCTTAGGATCGATCTTGCTGACGCTAACCTTATTGGTCCCTTCGCCGACTTTCGCCGTGAACTTACCTTCACTGTCAGTCATCGCCGTCGAAAGCACGGCTCCACCACCGGCGATGAAGGCGACGGATGCGCCCTCGAGCGGTTTTCCATCCAGTTCCACAACGCCGGAGATCGGTATGCGCGGCGTGCCTTGGCTGCCGCAACCACCGATCGAAAGAACCGCGCTGACGAGGGCAAAGAACGTTACAAGTCTGCTCAATTGTCTACTCCAGTGATGCCGTGTTGCCATCCGCTTTCGCACCCAGACGTTGATAGTTCGTCATATCGATGCTCTGCGAAAGGAATTGTACCGAACCGTCTCCCATCACAAATTGCGCTCCGCCGGTATGGCGCGAGCGGAAACCGACCTCCGAGTTCCAAGTGCAACGCGCGTTGCACGCGGTCTTGCCTTTGGCCGTCGCGGTCGCCACGTCAGGTTCCGAAGAATCAAAGTTGATTGGAACCTGCGTGAAGATGCCCCACTTGTTCGCATGGCTCCAGCCTGCGCGCACATGGTTCGAGCTGTCTGCCCGCACTTCGCCGACGAAAATCGTATTGGACAGCCCGTCGGCGACGTGCGAGAGTTTGGCGATCGAGTTGTAACCGTTGCGCGAAAACACGCCGGCCGGATTGTTGACGTTCGTACCAGCCAAGCTGTAAGTACGGAACGTCGTGATCAGCGGACAAGAGCATGCGCTGTTGTCCGAAATATCCGCCGTCGGACCAGTGCTCGGGTGGTAGTTGGACGGTTGAATCTGGTTGGCTCCCGGCGAGATGGGATCGTTGATATCCGAGGGACAGATGTAGGCCGGTACCAGCGCTCCCTTGAGGAACATGCCGTTGTTGACCCCAGCCGGGAAGCGGGCGTCGTCGAGCGGCATGCCAAAGTCGAACTGGTTGTAAAGAGCCTGTTGTTCAAGATAAGGAAGAATGAAAACCAACATCGAACCGCGATTGTTCAACGCGCCGGAGAAACGGCCAATCGTGGTGGCCGCTCCACCATAGAAAACAGCCCCCGGCGGTAGCCGCTTGTAAGTCGATTCGTAATTCAGAATCGCCAGACCGATTTGTTTCAGATTGTTACTGCACTGCATCCGCCGGGCAGCCTCGCGCGCCGCCTGCACGGCCGGTAGTAATAGGCCAACCAAAATCCCAATGATGGCGATAACGACCAACAACTCCACCAGAGTAAATCCCTGGCGACGAACTCGCAGAACCATGACACTCTCCACAGAAAGTACAGTCAAAAAGAACGCAGCGGGTCAACCACGCCCTTAAACTACACTTTTATGGAATCGTGTCAAACATAACGTTAAGTTAAGACGTTGAGCCATCACCAGCCGCAGCGACGGCGACTGGCGGGCTCATTTTCCCCGTTTCTAGGGTTTCGACCGTACTGAGGCGATTACTCGATGGAAACGGTGAAGCCGTCCGACTTGGCCCCCAAACGTTGATAATTATTCATGTCGATGCTCTGCGAGAGGAAGTGGACTGAACCGTCCCCCATCACGAACTGGGCGCCGCCAGTATGCCGCGAGCGGAAGCCGACTTCCGAGTTCCAAGTGCACCGCGCGTTGCAGGCCGTCTTGCCTTTGGCCGTTGCGGTCGCCACGTCAGGCTCCGAAGAATCGAAGTTGATGGGGATCTGCGTGAAGATGCCCCACTTGTTCGAGTGACACCAGCCGGCGCGAACGTGATTCGAACTGTCGGCTCGCACCTCACCCACCAGGATCGTATTGGAGAGCCCGTCGGTAATGTGCGAGAGCCGGGTGATCGAGTTGTAGCCGCGCCGCGAGAAGGGCCCGGCGGGATTGTTGACATTCGTCCCTGCCAGGCTGTACGTCTTGAATGTACTGAACAAGGGGCAGGAACAGGCGCTGTTGTTGGAAATGTCGGCCGTCGGACCGGTGCTCGGATGGTAGTTCGACGGCTGCGTCTGATTCACGCCCGGCGAAAGAGGCGGATTGACATCGGATGGACAAATGTAGGCTGGCACGATCGCGCCCCGCAGATACATGCCGCCGTTAATCGTTGGCGGAAACCGGGCGTTGTCCAGCGGCATCCCGAAGTCGAACTGGTTGTAAAGCGCTTGCTGCTCGAGGAAGGGCAGGATGTACGCGAGCATCGAACCCCGGTTATTGATCGGTCCGCTGAAACGACCGATCGTTGTCGTCGTCCCGCCATAAAACGCAGCCCCACCCGGCAGCGTTTTGTAGGTTGATTCGTAGTTGAGCAGCGCCAGGCCGATTTGCTTGAGGTTGTTGCTGCACTGCATGCGGCGGGCAGCTTCCCGCGCCGCTTGCACCGCCGGCAACAGCAGGCCGACCAGAATGCCAATGATTGCGATCACCACCAAGAGCTCGACGAGGGTAAACCCTCGACGTCGGACGAGCCTGAGCATAAGTCACCCCAGTAAAATAAGAGCCGAGGAATTGCGCGATCGCCCGCGAAGAGTGCTCAACGCGGCAAAGGCATCCCAAAGGGACATTACAAGGGCTTAACCTAGCACTTCCTTACAAAAGCGTCAACTAAATTTCCGCACAGATTGTGGCCACTCAGCGGAAGACGGCGATTTCGTCGAGCCGTCCCTCCCAGCTGGACTGGCGACCGCCTCGGCCGCCGAAGAACAGGTCCTCGACATCCTTGGGCAGGTCGAAGGGGGCATCGACCTCGAGCTCGGGCTGCGGCTGCCCGTTGAGGTACACGCGGACCGCGTCGCCCTCGCGAACCAAGCGCACGTGCGCCCACGTCCAACGCGCGATGGCCGTCTTGCCCACCGCCAGCGGACGATCGCCCGCTTGGAAGATCAACTTGCCGGCATCGCGCCCCTGGCCCGCTATGCCCAGCGCATCGCCTTGCGGCGTCGCCTCGTGGTTGCGTCCGCGGGCAAAGAACCAACCGGCGGTCTCTCGAGCGTCCAGCGGCAGGCCGTTCCAGATCCACATCGAAACCGAGTAGTGATCGCCCAGCCCCGGTACGCGGGCCCGCAGGCGGCCTCCGGCAAAATGTGCGGCTCGATTGACTTGGCCATCGCGACAGAATTTCGCCGACTCGGGCCCTTCGAGGAAAAAGACAACTCCGCTCTCATAGATGCCGTCCAAATGCGAGCCCGACACATCGACGGCTCGCGGGCCGGCGGTTTCGTCCAGCCGCCAATAGGCAGCCGGCTTGGCAGCCAGAATCTCTTCGGCCGCCGGTCCCCGAGTTTGATCCAGCGAGCGACGCGGCGCGTGGCATACTCGCTCGAGCAGTTCCAGAGCCGCTTCGGCAATGCGCGGCTCGGCTTCGACTTCCAAACCCGCCGAACGCGCTGCCCACGTGTTATAGCCTCCGAGCACATGCTGTTCGGGCGGCGGAATATAACCATCGCCGCCATTGGCCAGTTCGATGACCATCGTTTGCCTCAGCGGGCTCTGCAGTTTCAGCTTCAGACCTGTCAGCGCGTACGTCTCGGTCGGCGTGGTCGCGATTGCGATCGAACCGATGCGCACCGCTTGAACGACGACCTCCGTCTGCTGGAGCTGGTCCAACAATACTTGCTCGCGGGCGTACACCTCTTCGGTCGTCTTGGGCAAGCGATCGCCCAGTTGGTCGACGATCGCCTGTGCCCATTGCAAACGCTGCTTGTCGGGTACGCGGTACTTCATCGGCAAGCGGACTTCGGCCATCGCCAAGTCCGCCTGGTCGTCGTAGCGGATCTCCTCATAAGCGCTCATGGCGATCGCCAACAGCCCGTCGGTATACTGGCCGATCTTGATGTTGTCGAACTCGGGAGGCGTCTGCTTGGTGTAGTCCATGCGCCAAATATCGCCGCTGCAGCCATGCGACATGATCCCGACAAACGGCGGTTTTCCGGCCGCCCCTGCCCCGGCGATGCGCGTCTTCAAACCTTCGCTGAAGCGTCCGAAATAGTCGGCGCTGACCGGTTTCTCGCCGCTGAAGTAGTGCATCGAAAAGTTCGCCAGCACGGCGATCGGCCGCCCATCTTTGGCTTGGATCGAAAGCAGCGACAGATCGGGATCCTCTGGGCCCGATTCGCCGGTGACATCCTCCCACACGCGCCCGGCATGCATGTTCGCTCGCACCGTCAGATTACCGAACGGATCTTCCGCGATGCGGTCGGGTCGACGAATCCAGCGGCGAAGGGCCGTGTAGTGGGCCGCATTCCGCACGGCCCAACCGACTTTGGCCGGTTCTGCGTTAGCCGCCGCCTTTTCGATGGCCTCGACCAGTTTGATGCGCAAGTAGGGAACGTAGGCTTGGTCCGCATCGGTCCCCAAGCAACCCATCGACGCGGGGACCGAATGCGCATGCGTGGCCGAGACCAACATGCGATCCGGGCGGATGCCGGTGCGCTGGGCGGCCAACTGCTTGGCTTCGTCGAGAAACGCGCGCGACATCATGCAACTGTCGACGACGACGATCGCCAGTCGCTCGCTGCCGTCCTCCAGCACGATGGCCCGCGCATGCACGGGGGTGGTGACACCCGTGGCTGAATTGCTGGTCATGCCACCGTTGATCAGCACCGGGAACGACTGCGGCGTCACATCCACAGCCGCCGCCCCAGCCCGCAATTCTGCTCTGGCTTGCGGCGTGCCCAGCGACATACCCACGCTTGCCACCACCGCCACAGCCACCGTCAACAAAAGGTTGAATCGAATCATGCTTCTGCACCCAGGCAACGAGTTAGTTTGTTCACCAGTCCGCCGTCTCGGACTCGTCCCAACCAAAGCGGCCGACCAGCGGCACGAAGGCAAACGCTCCAAGGTTTTCGCTCTGCAGTTGGTCGGCCATCTTCGTATAGCGGAACATCGACTGGCCCGAGGGGGTCGATCCCAAGGGGATGACGATCCGCCCGCCCGGTGCCAACTGTTCGACCAAGGGCTCGGGCAGCGATCGGCCGCCTGCAGTAACCAAGATGGCGTCATAAGGTCCGCGCTCCGGCAAGCCCAGCGTGCCGTCGGTGGCGACGACCGAGACATTATGATAGTCGAGCCGCCGCAGCGTTTTGGTAGCTTGCCTGGCTAGCTCTGGAATGCGCTCCAGGCTGATGACTTCGGTGCCGAGCAGCGAGAGCACTGCAGCACAGTAGCCCGAACCGGTGCCGATTTCCAGAATTCTCTCGTCCCCTCGCAACAGCAGCGCCTGGCATTGAAAGGCGACGGTGAAAGGTTGCGAAATCGTTTGCCCCAGGCCGATTGGCAGAGGGCAATCCTTATAGGCATCGGCGCGCGAGGCTTCGTCGACGAACTCTT
>JBQCJB010000252.1:0-2427 GCA_051953155.1 Aureliella sp.
AACGCGCTGCGCGTGGCCGGGGCCCTCGGCCGGTTGCACTTTGCGCCCAACGCCCAGCGGATCAGCTATCTGTTGATGTCCGGTGCGCCGTCGCAGCTCGATCTGTTCGATCCGAAAGAGAAACTGATCGAAATGACCGGGAAGGACCTGCCGGAGAGCGTGCGCAATGGCCAGCGGATCACGACCATGACCAGCGGTCAGAAAAATCTCTTCTGCGTTGGCTCGCCGTTCAAATTCCGCAAGCACGGGCAAGTCGGCATGGACATTTCGGAGCTGTTGCCCAATCTGTCCAAGATCGCCGACGAGTGCACGTTCGTGCGCTCGCTGCACACCGACCCGATCAATCACGACCCGGCGGTAACGTTCTTTGCCACCGGCAACCAGCAGCCCGGCAGGCCGACGATGGGGGCCTGGTTGGCTTATGGACTGGGTGGCGACAGCGCCGACTTGCCGTCGTTTGTCGTCCTGACCAGTGGCGGCGGCGGACAGACGCTGCAAACGCGTTATTGGGGAAGTGGTTTTTTGCCAGCCCAATTCGGCGGCGTCCAGTTTCGAAACGCCGGCGACCCGGTGCTGTTCGTATCCAACCCGCCGGGAGTCAGCGGCCAGTCGCGACGCCAGTTGCTCGACGCGACGAACAGCTTGAACCGTCTGGCCCTGGGCGAGCTGGGCGATCCGGCCATCGCCGCTCAAATCGAGAATTACGAGTTGGCCTTCCGCATGCAGACCAGCGTGCCGGAGCTGACCGACCTGGCGAGCGAATCGCAAGAAGTGCTCGACCTGTACGGTGCCACGCCGGGCAAACCATCGTTTGCCAACAACTGTTTGCTCGCACGGCGACTGGCCGAACGCGGCGTGCGTTTCATCCAACTGTGCCACCGCGACTGGGACCATCACGGCGGATTGCCGTCGGGATTGCCCACCAAGTGCCGCGAAACCGATCAGGGGGCCGCAGCGCTCGTCATGGATCTGAAGCGCCGCGGGCTGCTGGACGATACGCTCGTGATCTGGGGTGGCGAGTTCGGGCGCACGGCTTACAGCCAGGGGGAAATCAAGCCTGGCAGTTTCGGTCGCGATCACCATCCGCGGTGTTTCACCGTCTGGATGGCTGGCGGGGGCATCAAGCCCGGCTACATCCACGGCGAAACCGATGAATTCGGTTACAACATTACCAGTGACGGCGTGCATGTTCACGATCTGCATGCCACGCTACTCCACTTGCTGGGCGTCAATCACCTGAAACTGACGTACCGTCATGAAGGGCGCGACTACCGGCTGACCGATGTTGCCGGCAATGTCGTGCATGACCTGCTGGCCTGAAAAACCGGGCTCAGCCGATAGCCTTTGCGCAAACCCAATGTATGGATTGCTGGCACGAAGACCGGCGACAGGGGCCTCAGGTGCCGATAGGTGAAGAAGATTTTTCGACTCCTACTCGACTCCTACTCCAGGCACACAGGTCGCACGTATGGCGTTTCTTTCCGGCAGTGTTGGTTTCGAACGATTCAAGGTTACCGGCGCCGACTTCGAGCATTTCGAGCAAGAGCACATCGACGCATTGCAGCGGTACGCGGCTGGTCCCAACCAGGCAGACAGCGCCGAATCGACCCGGGTGGGCTTCATCGCGGGCGAACACCTGTTCGATGATCGCTTTGATCTCGAGAAAAACGTCATCGACAATGCCCTGCACTGCGCGATTCGCGTCGATACCAATCAGGTCCCGTCGGCCATCCGCAAAGCCTGGTTGCAGATGGAATTGATTGCTCTGTCGAAAGACAACACCAGCGGCCGCCCCACCAAGGCGCAGCGTCAAGAGGCGAAGGAAGCCGTCGAGCAGCGCTGCGAGGACGAAGCCAGAACCGGTAAATATCACAAGATGCAGGAGTTTCCCGTGCTGTGGGACGCCCGGCAGCACCTGCTCTATATCGGCAGCAGCAGTTCGTCAGCCATCACGCATTGCGCCGATTTGTTTTCTCGAGGCTTCAATATCGAACTGTCGCGCGTCTCAGCTGGCACGCTGGCGATCCAGTGGGCCGAGCAAGCCGAGAAAATGAGTGAGCTGGACGATGTCACGCCAGCGGCCTTCCTGCCGCAACATGCCAACATCGACAGCGTTTGGCTGAACGAGTTTGCCGAGTCTTATGATTATCTCGGCAACGAATTCATGCTGTGGCTCTGGTGGCACTTGGAGACGCAATCGGACACGATCACTGTCTCCGACAATTCGGAAGTCACCGCCATGTTCGCGCGAACGCTCAGCCTGGAGTGCCCCCTCGGAGAAACCGGCAAGGAAACGATCGCTTCGGAGTCACCAGTCAAATTGCCGGAAGCCTACCAGGCGATCCAAGCGGGCAAGCTGCCGCGCAAAGCCGGTTTGACGCTTGTTCGCCAGAACCAGCAGTTCGACCTCGCGCTACAGGCCGAGAC
>JBQCJB010000253.1:0-8949 GCA_051953155.1 Aureliella sp.
CCGTCGGCGGAGCTTCGATCGAGGAAGCCGTCATGACCTCGACTTCTCTGATTCCTTGTCCTTGTCGCGATCGGGCGTGAGCTTCTCCTTCGCGCCCTCGATCGCGCCGCGCGTCTTGCTCCGCGCACCGTTGCCGCCGCCGAGATCCTGGATGTCGGCGCCGCCCGACTCCGCGAGGTCGAGCCGGTTGACCGCCTCGGCGAAGCGCAGGTAGGTGTCCACGCTGGCGATGACGATCCGCGCGTCAATGGTCAGCAGTTCGATTCCGACCAGTGACACCCGGACGTAGGCGTCGATCACCGTCCGCGCCGTCGACCGGCACGATGGCTGGACCACCTTGAGCGTTCCGGCGGCATACGCCCTGGATTGGAAAAGCCAGCAGGGAACCGAGCTCGTCACCCAGCTAAAAGTCCCGGATCTCGAGGAGCAACTGCAGTATGTATTTCGCTTCGCCCGCCAACCGCTGGGACTGGTCGTCAGTTTCCGCCGCGAAACGAACTTGGCTAAGGTGCGGCCTACTTATCTGGCCGAAGTCGATCGCGGCAAAGTCATGCTGACCGGTTGGTTCGAGTGCGACTTCGACCGCTCCCAACGCCCGGAGTTGGCGTTGGCGCTGGGTGACTGGACTCTCGATTCGGCGCAACCGATCAGCGACATGTCGGTCCCTTACGAAAAGACCGGCGACATGCTCACCCAGGAGACGTTGCCGGAAGGATTTATCAAGCTGAGCAACGATTTGGATGTCGAGCTGGCCGGCAGCGGTCGCCGCCAGCGGCAAGTGTGGCGCATCGTCGCCTATCGCAGTCTCACCGAAGGCTCGATCGAGCATCTCAAGCTTTCCGTGCCGGGCCTAGCGCTGCTGGCTCCCGACGGCATGCGCAGCCCGGTCGAGCATATGACCGGGGCGCTGTTGATGGCTGCATCGGACAATGTGCTGCTCAGCTGGGACGAACGCAACAGCCAATCGCTGTTGGCCGACACGGTGTCGAGCGCCTGGACCAACCTGTTGCCGGAAGCCCTGGCCGAACGCGCGATGGCGTATCGTTTTCAAGCGGGCACCAAACAATCGCCCGTGTGGTCCGGTCGCGTCGAGGTCCTGCCGCAGCGGATCGCTGCCGAACAAGTGGCGGTGGTTCACGTCGATCTGGACGCAGCTCGCATCTCGCAAAAATTCACTTTGCAGATCGCCAACGAACCGTTGCAGAGATTGCAATTGATCACGCGTGGCCCGCTGGACGGCTCGGTCCTGGTCAATACCATTCCCTGCGTCCTGGAACAGACGCTCGCGCCGCCCGAGGCCGGCGTTCCGGCCGACCAAACCCTGCTGACCGTCGTCGGCGCTCCAAAACTTTTTGGCAAGGTCGAGGTCGAGGTCCGCTGGCAAATGCCTTTACCAGCGATCGCCGCCGAGTCGCAGAACGCTGCACCATCGAGCACGCCGCCGTCGAGCGCGGCGCCGTCGAGCGCATCGCTGTCGAGTTCAGCCGTCGCTGCTTCGTCCGCTTCGACCTCGGACTCCTTGGTCGGCGCGACTGCCGGCTCGTCGGCAGGCGTGGCCGAGGCGATCGTACAGTTGCCGCTGGTGCGGCTCGATTTGCCCGACGCGCAACTAGCCAATCGCGCGCAGGTATCGATAACGGCCGATCGGCGTTTGAATGTGTCGATCGGCACGCAGGCCGTGTCCTCTGATTCGAGTGCGTCGGCAACCGGCGGAAATCCGCCAACCTGGTCGCCGTTGCCCGGTGCGGCCGTGGACATTCCGAGCGATGAGGAGACGCTGCTGCTGCGCATCCGCCGCTTGAGCGAGATCGATCCACTGCCGGTTCGCGTTTCGGGCGCGTGGCTGCAAACAGCCGTCAACGGCACGACGCGGCTGGACCGTTTCTGCGCGAGGTTCCGCACCGAACAGCAGGACATCGCGATCATCCTGCCGTCGTCTGATCTGCTCAGCGCGCAGGTCGCTCTCGATGGCGTGCAAATCAACGGTGTGCCCAGCAGCCAGGGGCGACTGCAAATCGACGTCCGCAGTCTGGACGCCGAAACCGAGCACACGCTCGAGGTTTGGACGCGTTCGGCCACGACGCTCGGGTGGCTGAACCGTATCGATGTGGTCCCCGTAGTCATCGAAGGTGGGCAGCAGATCGATCACTTCTACTGGCAATTGGTGACTCCGGCCAGCCAGCATCTGGTCGAGGTGCCCGAAAGCCTGACGCCCGAGTGGCGCTGGGTATGGGATCGCCTGTGGTGGCACCGCCTCAGCCCGCAAGACCAAGCGTTCTTCGAACAGTGGCTGAAAGCCAGTGAACAACCACCTCTTGCCGAATCGGCCAACCGTTATGTCGTCAGCTCGTATGGACCGGTCCGCGAATTCCACTGCTGGACCGCGTCGCGGATGTTGCTGTGGCTGCCGGTAGGTCTGGTCGCCATTGGCTGCGCACTGGCGGTCAGCAGCTGGCGGCGGCTGCGCCATCCGGCATCGGCGATTGCGGTGGCTGGCCTGGTGTCGCTGCTGGCGACGGCTTGGCCCGATCTGGCGATCCTGGTCGGGCAGACGACGCTACTGGCGCTGGTCATCGTCATGCTCTATGCGCTGACGCAGGCGGCTGTGGAAAGCCGCGTGCGGCGGCGGAGCGTCTTCACGACGCGGCCAGCCAGCGCCATGCTCGAATCGGGCGACCATCACTCGCTGGTGCGCCCCGGCTCGCACGCCTCGAGCGAAATCATGGCCACGACGCGGACTCAAGGGCCGATCGTCGCCGACGGCGGAGGGCATTGAGCGTGCTCTCCGCACTGAAAAGCACACCGGTTCGAAAGACTGCCTCTCCAGCCTTCGTGGCCCTCGGGCTGTCGCTGTGCGGTCTGCTGGTCGGCTGGACGCTCGGTTCGCCCGCAGCGGCGCAGACCATCGACACGCCGGGTCCTCCGTGGCAAGCGATGCGCGTCTACGTTCCCGAGAACCAAGTCGATTCGGTAGTGCCACGCGACTATCTGACGATCGACATCGAAGACCTCGAACGCTTGCTGGCCGAGGAATCGCGGCGGCGCGCCCAATCGACACTGCAGGCCACCGGGATTCAGCGGGCCGTCTACGTGGCTCGCTGGACCGACCAGATGCTCAGCTCCCCAGCCTCGCAATGGAAAGTCGCTCTGCCAGACAATGCGCAACCTCTCAACATCAGCCGCACGAGCATCGCGCTAAGTGAACCGATGTTGGCGCCGGCCGGCAGCCAATCGCTAATGCGGCACCTGAAATATGTCGACGACGCGCGGTTGCAGTTGGTTGCCACCGGACTGGGGGCGAGTTCCCCAGCGAACTCGAATTCGAGTGCCAGTTCGACTTCGGACGCAGGGGCGAATCGAAATTCAGGTGGCGGCCCGAATGCGGGCGCCGTCTCGGAACAGACGCTGTGGTTCGGCTTCAAAGCCAAGACTCGGTATGGCGAGAACGGCCAGCAGACGGTCGACCTGGTGCTGCCTCGAGCGGCTTTGGCAACCATGCTGATCTCCGTACCGGCCAACGCGACGGTCAAAGCCACGCTGCCTTGCGCTCGCACGGAAAATCCCGCTCAGTTTCTGCCGCCGGAGTGGCCGGAAGAGACTCTGGTCAGCGGCGCTGACGAGCACTGGTACGTCGTGCATCTATCGGGGCGCGAGAACTGTTCGCTCAAGCTAACGCCCGCGGCCAAAGCCAACCAGTTTCCCTATCGCACCAGCGTGACCAGTGCCCAGTGCGACACGATCGTCCAACCCTCGGGCTTGCAAACCATCGGCAGGTATCAGTTAGCCAAGGTTCCCTCGACTGGAACGGCGCGACTGCGCATTGAAGAACCGCTGCATGTTCGCAGCATTCAAGTCAACGGCGTGGAGACGACGCAGTGGCGCACGGCCGCTGAGAGTGCTCTCGACAGCAAGCCGGCTGCGAATGCAAACGAAGCGGCGGCTACTCCCAGAGCTCGGATCGTCGAAGTGACGCTGGACGAAGTTGCCGAAGGGCCGCTGCTGCTAACGGTCGAAGCGATCTCGCGCTTGAATCTGCCGTTCGACGGCGTGCTGCCGCGGGTCGAGGTCGCCGACGCCTTCGTCATGGATGGACGAGGGACCTTCGCCAGCGCTGAAAGCGTCCAGATCGATGACGTGCAGTGCCAGGCGCATCAACTCTCGACCAGGAGCGCCGCCGGTTACCCGTCCTGGCAATGGCAGTGGACCGGCAGGCCGCCGGCCGTCAGGGCGCGCGTCCGCAGCGGAACAGACCAGTGGACCGTCCGCTCGCTGACCCGCTTCAATGTGCAAACCGATGTAATCGTCGCCACGGCCTACGTGCACCTGGGCAGCGCCGACGTGCAGGGTAACCAGGCTGTCTTCCGTCTGGCCAACGGTTGGTTCGTGGACTCGTTCGAACTGGAAAATCCACCCCCGGGCGTCTCGGCCAGCATTCGTGAATCGCAACAGCGAGGCTCCGAATTGTGCGTCCGCTGGGAGGAACCGCGAACCGACCTGGACGTGCACCTGGCGATCAACGCCCACTTCCCGCAGCGAACCGAAGTCGACACCTTGCGGCTGCAGTCGACGCGCATCGCCACCTTGCCAGGAGCCGATCAGGTCGACACGTACGTCGTCGAACCGTCCGGACGGTTTCAAGTGGAAGTCGATCCGGAACTGCTCCGCCTGCGGATCGGCGACGAGGAACTGTTAGCCTGGCAGCGCGAACTATTGCCGCGGCTGGCCGACGTGTGGATCTTTCGAGGCACGCGTGGCAACACGCTGCCGATACGCTTGCGACGCGTGCGTTCAACCTTCGATGCAAAATTGCGCACAGTCGTCACCCGCACCGACAAGGAAACGATCGTTTCCTACCGCGTCATCTGCGAACCGATCTCCGGCAGCATCGATCAGCTTCGGCTCCTGCTGCCGATTCCGGCGCAGAAGCTGGCTCCGACCTGGTCGTTGGCTGCATCGCTCGACGGCTCGTATCCTCCGGGACTGTTGGTCAACAGCCGGGCCACTAGTTCGTCGGCTGGCGAGACTACGTTTATCATCGAACTGTCGCAGGATATGGCCGAACCTTTCCAGTTGGAGTCAGAACTGCGTCTGGCAGCCAAAGATGGCCTGGACGCCATTCCGTTGCCCAGCCTGCCTCAGGCTGTGACCCAGGATGCGATCGTGGCCGTGCCGGGACAGTTTGCATTGCCCGAAGGCATCGTTGGTTTGGAGGTGTTGCCCGAGGGACTTTGCTGCGCCGAAGGCAATCTGGTTCAGTCGCAGACGGTCGCGGGCGGTCAAGCGACGGCGGCCCGATACGATCCGGACATCGTCAGTCATCTGCAAATGCTGCCTGCCACGGGAACATCGCGCGGCGGCTGGGTGCGAGAAGCAGCCTACGAACATTGGCAACACAGCGGTGGCCGCGCGCGGCATCGCTCGGCCTGGGAGTTCGTGCTGCCGGCGCCCCGCGGTCAGGAATTCGTCCTGCCGGAAGGCTGGGACTTCGAACGGCTTTCGATCGACGGGCAGAGCGTCGACGCGGTCGAGCAGGCGGGCCGTCGGTTGCGGGTCGAACTGCCCGAGGGAGAGAGCGTGCGCGTCGAGATGATCTGTAGCAGCCGCACTTCGAGCAACTGGTGGGGAAACCGCTGGTGGGGACGCAGCGACTTTGGCGAACCCGCAAGCGGAATGCCGGAGTTGAAAAAGCGGCGCGTCGTTTGGTTCCCCGGCACGATCATCGCCGGCTCGGGTTGGCCGAAGGTCGCGCCGGCCACGTTGGCCAACCGTCTGCTGCCGCGGGCGTGGTGGCGATGGCTGGGCATCGATCCCTGGCAAAATTTAGTCGCTGCGCCGCAGGTGGGCCGAACCTCCTCTCCGGTCCTCGACACGCATCCGGTGCTCGCGCTGCTGGCCGATGCGCCTCCGCTGGGCGGAAACTGGTGGCCGTTGGAACTCGACCAGCAACCGGGCCGCGACCAGATCTGGCACGTCGAGCGTTCGCTGGCCAGCGCGATCGTCCTGGCCCTGACGCTTTTGGCCGGGGCTGCGGTGCTGAGCCTATGCGGCGGGCGGCTGAAGCGCTGGTGGCTCTTGGGCACGGCGACCGCGATCGGCCTATGCCTTGTCCCCGGCATCTGGTTGATACCAGTCCAGTTGTTGGCACTAGCCATTGTGACTGCGGCGCTGGTCCGCTCGAGCTTGGCGGTCATGCTGCGTTCGCGTCCGGTCGCGCGTGCCAAAGAGATGGTTCCACCGAGCTCACTGATCTCGGCCTCGCGTTCGGTGTCGCTGGTCTTGTTGGCCTGTGGGCTGGCCAGTGGTCTGACCGGCCAGCCGCTGATGGCCCAGCCGCTGGATCCGAGCCAGGCGCGCGACCGCGCTGAGATCTACGGCATCCTGATTCCCGTCGACAGCGATTTCCAGATCGCTGGCGACTATGTGTATGTCCCAACGCGGCTCTCGCGGCTGCTGAGCAATTCGAAGGAATCGGACGCCAAGAGCGCGAATGTAGCCGTGCAGGCAGCCTACTACACGCTCCGCATCAGCAACGACCCGGTCACGCTGGTCAGTTCGGTGGGGGAGATCACTGTGGAACTGACGGTCCAGGCCACGCGCGCCGACGCGGAATTGCGCCTGCCCTTCGCCGCTCGCGAGATCCAGCTACAGCGAGCCTTCCTGGACAGCCAGGAGGTGTTCCAGGGGCTGCGGTTGAGACACGACGACATGCTGTCATGGCGAGCCACCGATGCGGACCGGCACACGCTGCGGTTGGTCTTTCGTCCGCGAGCGATCGTTGAGAAAGATGGTCGCGGCATGCTCTCGGTCGGCATTCCGGCCATCCCCATGGCCAAGCTAGAAGTGATGGGCGACGACCTGCGGGACGTTACGGTCGATGCCATCGGCGGCGCGCAGCTCGAATCACCGCGCTTCCTTACCGCCGAACTCGGTCCGGCCAACCGACTGATACTCAGCTGGCCGTTGGCAGTCAATCGCAGTGCGGTCGTCCAAGTCCAAAGCGATACGTGGGTCCACACGCGAGGCGACCAGCTCATGGCCCAGTGCCAGCTGCGCGTGCGCGGCGCGACGGCTTTGCCATCGGTGCTGCACATCGTCGGTGACAACAATTGGCAACCGGTCGGCCAGGAGTGGGAGGACTGCCGCTTGATCAGCGCCGATGGCGCATCGGCAGCCGGTCGTCCCGTTTACAGCGTGCAGCGGGCGGGCGAATCGATCAGCGATTCGCTGACGATCCGCGTCTTGCTGCTCGCGCGCTCCGAGGCGACGCAGCAAGGCTTGCCGATACCGTTTCTGTCGCTGCAAGAGGCCGCCCTCCAGCAGCGGACGCTGGCCATCTCGCACGCCGATTCGACTGCATGGAAGACGACAGGAACGGAAACCTGGCAACCACTGCTGACCAGCCAGGCAGCCACGCTCTGGGACAAGGCGCGGTTAGCGGAACAACCGACCTTGCTGCGCGTGCCGACGGGCACGGTCCTGGCTACATTGCAACGCACCATGCCGCCGCCATCGCCACTGGTCGACGAGACGACGGAGATCAGCCTGCAAAACCCGGAGGTCAAGATTCGCTATGCGGCCCGCTGGCTGCAGCCGGTCAGCGGCGAAGCAGCCGTTCG
Organism: Aureliella sp.; assembly: GCA_051953155.1. Lineage (GTDB taxonomy): Bacteria > Planctomycetota > Planctomycetia > Pirellulales > Pirellulaceae > Aureliella. Next base: position 7,617 of record JBQCJB010000253.1, read on the forward strand.
CTTTCAGGTACCCAATGGCCTGCGAGTCGACGGCGCGTTCGTCGATGCCTTGCCCGCTCGCCATACGCTCCATCCGATCGCCGCCCGCCCGAACGCCGGTGGTGCAGGTGGTGCCGGTAACGGTGGTCTTGGTGGTGCGAGCGCCGGTAACGGCAGCGTTGGCGGCGCGAGCGAATTGGTGGTGTTCATCGATGCCACCCGCGGCTCAATGCAGAGCGTTCACCTGCTACTGAGCAGCCCCACACGTTTAAACCGCCCGATGCGCTTGCCGCGTCCCCTGTTGTCGGGATTCAAAGTCGCGTCGAGCCTCGTGCAGATTTTTCGCGGCGCGGAACTGACAAGCCAAGTGTCGATTGCTCAAGGGGCCGAAATCCAGCTCGAAAAGGCCGAGGTTCGCCCCTCGCCTCTCCTGCTGAACCTGCACACGTTAGTCGGCCAAGTCGAACTCGGAGACCGCTTTCGCGAAGCGGCCGAGCTGCCGATCGAAGTGCGTCTGTCGCGGCCAACGGGCAATCGAACCGGGCAGGCTGTCATGCAGCTGGTGCGGTCCGAGCAGGGCTGGAGCGCGCAGTTGAACGCCTCGGTCGACGTGCAGGGTGGGGAGGTCAGCCAGATATTCTTCGACCTGCCGAGCAGTCTCGCGGCCAGTTTCCGCGAACCGATCGATGTCACTGTCCCAACCATGCTGTGGCCGTCGGCCGATTCCAGCCGAGCCATCTTGTGCGCGTTACCGCAGCTGTGCAGCGATGGCAAAGCTCAGTTATCGATAAGCGTTCTCCTGCCGTCGGCGGGCGCCTCGCAATCGGTTACCGTTCCCGACATTCGCATGCTCGGGCTGTCCGCGCAGCGGCCTGTGCTGGCCCTACCCAAAGTTATCGCCGGCGAAGAAGTCCGTTGGACACAGGTCGGACGCCCGCTCCCGGAGAACTGGCTCGAATCGCGAGGGCTCGACTATCTCGATCTGGAAGGCTACGCGCTCTACGAACCGAGCGTCAACCAGTTCCAGGCCATGTGGCACACACGCCAAGCCGAAGATCAGACCGCCGAAGTCCTCCTGACGCGGTTGCGCCTGGACGACAAAAGCGACTCGCATGTCAGCGGAGAAATCGATTACTGGATCGATCCACACGACCAGGCCTACCTGTCGGTCGCTCTGCCCGAGCGTTGCCAACTGGTCGGTGCCCAACTCGGCACGCGGCCCGTGAACTGGTTGACCGACGACGAGCGGCAGATTCGCATTTTGCTCCAGCCGAGCTACTTGCCGATCCAACTGCGGCTGTTCGTTCACTGGGCAGGAGCCGGTGGGCGATCCCGGCCGGCCGGCCGGCTCGAC
>JBQCJB010000254.1:0-5777 GCA_051953155.1 Aureliella sp.
GGCTCGGTCGCTGGAGTGCGGACTGCCGGCGATGCCTGTGTGCCTGCTGGGGACGGCTGGCTATTGGTGGCTGCTGCGACCGGCGAGCGTTTGGCGTTCAGCCGCCGTGCCCAGGCCACTGCCGGCGAACTGCGGTTCAAGCCAATCGAGCCCAGCAGAATGAGGCGAGACGGAGCTGCTGGGGCATGCTAGGCCGCAACTTGTTGGTGCGCAAGGCGTTGCGACGAACGAATCCCGCGGGCTGGAGGGGATACTGAGAGGGCGCCGCGAGCCGCTCTCCCGCTGGATGGTGGCTCGGCAGGCACGCTAACCAGTGCTTTTGAGCCGCTTTCGCGGACGCGGTTGGCGGGGGTGAAAAAAACTTCCATCGCTCCAAGTCGCGACTCCGCCGCGACCTACGGCCTGCAGCCGTGGAGCCGGAGGAAAAAGTGCAATCGAAAAAGGTTGACTCCCGCATGCCATTGGATATCTTTGGGGCTCAGTGGGAGCGAGTGGTGACTAGTGGGTAATCATGCTGCTAACGGGAAGCTACCGCCGGACGTTGGACGACCCGTCTCGGTTGGCTATTCCCAAGCAGTTGCGTGACGCCTGTGGTTTCACGGACCAAACGACACTTTATCTCGCTCCTGGCACCGACGGTTCGTTGGCGATTTACACGCACGAGGTGTTTGACCAGCTAGGTCAGCGACTGGCCCAGGCCAGTCCGGTAGCCCAAGACATGCGATCGTTCAGCCGTTTGTTTTACGCGCAAGCGCAGATGGCGGAGGTCGACAAGCAAGGGCGACTGCGGATTCCTCCGGAGCTGGCACAGTTGGCAAAGCTCAGTGCAGAGGTGGTGTTGCTCGGCGTGCGGGACCATATGGAGTTATGGGATGCGGCCGCCTGGGATGCGTACTTGGGAGATCAACAGCCCAAGTACGACCGACTGGCCGAGAGCGCGCTGGCTAACCCGGGCGAAGGCAAACCGCCGTTGCCGGCCTGAAAAGAAGACGACGACCGCCCGCGCGGTCCTAATCCAAGTCCTGTTCGAGACTGACTAATCCAAGACCTGACTAATCGAGTATTGAAGAGACTCGCAAGAAATTGCGAGGGTGAAATCCAGATTCAGCCTACGGCCACGGGCTGATGAGCCACAAACGCATGTCGCCGCGCCTCGCCCAGCGAGCACGGTGGCATGCGTGGATTTCACCCACCCGGAACGCACGGAATCGCGCGAAGGGAGCCCACTGACCGACTCTCCATTGCAGTCGGTCGGCGGCTGCTGCGACCAATCCAAGGCACATGGACGTGCCTTGGTCTCAGCGGTTTTCTTTACGAGCCCCGCTTCGGCAAGAGAGGCCAGATTCTAACAACATTCTCCCCCTCGCCCCGCTTCGGGGAGAGGGGGCCGGGGGGTGAGGGGCAGCGCTACCAATCGCGCTTCAATCACCTCACATGCGAGGTGCACTTGGCGCAAGTCAAAGAGACAGCCGGGACGGCTGTCCTACTTGCGCGGCGATCTAGGTTTCGATCGTCTCACCTTTCACCCGCTGCTTCTTGTTTTCCTCGGTCTTCTGTTCTTCGCGCCAAGGCTTGTTCTCTTTGTAGTTCTCGAGCTCCTTTTTCAGTTGCTCCAGCTGCTCGTTTTCTTCCTTTTCGCCCAGCGCAACTGCCTTGCCCGACCACTCGCGAGCTTTTTCAAAGTCGCCACTCTCGGCGTAGGCGGCCGCCAGCGTGCTCAGGATGTGGGCTTCCTTGAATTCGGTCAGCTCGCAGGCCTTGGTGGCCAGCTTGATTGCCCGCTTGCCGTCGCGGACGTCCTCTTTGGGCGAAGTGGCCAGCACCCAGGCCAGGTTGTTCAGCATCCCGGCATGCTCTTCCTTGGGCACTTCCGAGTCATCGGCTTCGTCGCTCTCGGCGTCCTCGTCTTTGCCACTTTCCTTGTCCTTGGCACTTTCGTTGTCCTTATCATCCTCTTTGGCATCGTCCTTCGGCTTGGCGTCCGCTTTGCCTGTCAGCTTGTCGATCACGGCCAAGGCTTGTTCGTAATCACCGATGGCTTCGGCGTGTTCGCCAACGCTCAACCGAGCATCGCCGCGCATCCGCAAGCTGCGCCAGCTGTCCTTTTTCGTCTTCAGCACTTCGTCGAGCAGACGGATGGCCAGCCGCGGCCGGTCGTCCAGTTGGTAGTATCCGGCCAGCTGCCGCACGTAGCTCTCGCGCGTCGGAAAGGCGCGGACGAGCAATTCCATGTCGGCGATCGCGTCGGCGTATCGCTTTTCGCGGGCCGCAATGGCCGCCCGCATGAACACGCCGTCGATCGCGTTGGGATCCAGTAGCAACGCGTCGCCGATATCGCGGCGAGCTTTATCGATCTCACCTAGATCGAACAGCACCTGGCTGCGGAGGATCAAAGCCTGCGAATCGCGCGAGTTCAGCTCGATGGCCTTGTCGAGGTCGGGTCGCGCTTTTTCCAGCAGCGATTTGTCGTTCTTTTCCGCGGCTTTGACGACTAGCACCGTGGCCCGCAAGCGGTAATACACACCCTCTTCAGGTTTGGCTTCGATTTGCTTGTCGAGCAGTTTGACCAGGTCGTCGTACTTCTTGAGCTTGAGCAACGTTTCGAAGGCGGCCTGGATTGCGAATTCGTTCCCCTCGTCGTTATCGAGCAGCTTTTGAATGTCTTCGTACGCTTCGTCCAGTTTGCCGATGCTCATTTGCAGAGCGATGCGGAGTTGCCAAGCCGCCATGTTGGTCGGATCGGCCTCGATGGCCAAGCGATAATCGTTCAGCTGTTCGTCTGTCTCCGGCTGCAGGCGTGCCCGCAGCATGTAGGCAGAGGATTGATCGACCGGGCTGTCCTTGAGCAGCTCGATGGCTTTGTTGACGTGCTTCATCGCCGCGGCGCTGTCGGTCGGTGGCAACATGCTCACCTGGGCGGCCAGCATGTGCGCTTCGGAGAGGCTCGGATCGTTTTCCAAGGCCTTATCCAGATCGGCGGTCAGTTCCGACTTGAGCCGGCGGAGCTGGGCTGCGTTGGCGGCCAGCCGCGGCAGCTGCTGCACGACCAGCTTGGCCTTTTGTAATGCCGAAGCGGCCAGGAATTGCTTGGCGACGGCCGTATTGCCTTCGTCCAACCCCTGTTCGAGCGCCTCCTCGCACAGCTCGATGACCTTGGTCAGCTCGGCCGGCGTGTTGGCTTCCAGCTTCAGCGAGATGGCTTCGTCGAGTTTGGCCTGGCCTTTGTCCTCGGCACGCAGTGGCGCGACGCAGCAAGCCAGCATCAGCCCCAAGCTCAATAAACCAACGCCCGTTCCTTTACCTGTCATTATCATCTACTCCCTCAATTCTCGTAATCCGAGCGCACTGGTCAGCGGTAGCGCCCGGTTTGACTTCGACAGCGTGCTGCAGCCGGTCGGCATGGCAACCCTTTACCAAGCCGTATCCTAGCCTATGTCGCCACTTCAGACAAAGCGGTCCCGGCGTGGGCTACAGTCCAACATGGCAATTGGCCAACCAAGCCCTCGAGCGAGCGCAGCGTCTCAGCTAACTGCACGCCGTCGGGTGCTGCTGCGGACGGATCGGTGACCTGATTAATGATCAAGGCTAACAGTTCTAGTTGCCGCGCGGCCAGGGCTTCGAGCGTTAGCAACGTGTGGTTGATCATGCCTAGGCGGTGACCGGCCACCAGCACGATCGGGTAAGCGAGCTCGACGGCCAAGTCGAGTACGGTCATCCGCTCCGACAGTGGCGAGAGCGCTCCGCCGGCTCCTTCGACTACCAGCACATCGCACTGGCCTTTCCACCAACGGGCTCCCGCCACCAGCAACTGGTCATCGACTCGTCGCCTCTCTCTGGCAGCGGCTACCGGCGGAGCCAGCGGCGCGACGAACCGCTGCGGGCAGACCCGCTCCTCGGGCCAAGGCAGAAGGCTGGCTGCAATCAATTGCTCGGCGTCGCTCGGCACGCCCGGACTGAGGCCACTGGCCGCTGGTTTATAGACGCCAACCCGCAAGCCTCGGCGTGCAAGATGTCGAATCAGAACGCACGACACATACGTCTTGCCGACCTCGGTGTCGGTGCCGATGACGAATATCCCCCGGGCCGGGTTGCCTGGATTTTCAGGCTTGTTAGCATGACCAACGGCCCGGTTCATCCAACCATCGAGAAAATTCATGTCCTCACACGCATCGTCACGCACGGTTCAGTTGGCCTTGGTGCAAATGAGCTGTACGCAAGACAAACAAACCAACGTCGACAAGGCGCTCGAGCGGATCGCTCAAGCCGCCCAGCGCGGCGGGCAGATCGTTTGCTTGCAGGAAGTTTTTAATACGCCGTATCCATGCCAGAGCGAGGACCACGCCCTGTTTGACTGGGCGGAAGAGATCCCGGGGCCGACCAGTCAGCGACTGGCCGAGGCAGCGGCCAAACACAAGGTCGTCGTGACGTGCTCGATCTTCGAACGTCGGACGCAAGGACTGTATCACAACACGGCCGTGACCTTCGACGTCGATGGTAGTATGGTCGGCCGTTACCGCAAGATGCATATCCCGGATGACCCGCTGTACTACGAGAAGTTTTACTTCACGCCGGGCGATCTGGGTTTCACAGTTGCCAAGACGCGGTTTGCCAAGCTGGGCGTCGGCGTCTGCTGGGACCAGTGGTATCCCGAAGCCGCGCGGCTGTTCGCCCTTCGCGGCGCGGAGATCCTGCTCTATCCGACCGCCATCGGTTGGCACCATGCCGAGCGGGAAGAGCTTGGCGCGACCCAGCACAGTTCCTGGGAAACATCGATGCGGGCTCACGCGATCGCCAATGGGCTGTTCGTCGGAGCCGCCAACCGCGTCGGCACCGAAGGAGGCTTGCAGTTCTGGGGCGCTTCGTTTGTCGCCGATCCCAGTGGCAACATCATGCACCGCGCCAGCCACGAGCAAGAAGAACTGGTGATCGTGCCGTGCGATCTTTCGCGCATCGACGCGGTCCGCACGCACTGGCCGTTCCTGCGCGACCGGCGGATCGATGCCTATCAAGATCTCACTCAGCGTTATATCGACGTCCCATAGAACCGACACACCGATGGCTATTGAAAATCAAGTTCGTTGGCCGGCCGAGTGGGAACCGCAGGCGGCGACTTGGATCGCTTGGCCTCACAACCGCTCGACTTGGCCCGGTTACTTCGATCCGGTGCCCAGCATCTTCGCCCGGTTCATCTGCGAGCTCAGCAGCGTCCAAAGGGTTCACGTCTTGTCCGGCCCGAAGGGTATCACGCCTGCCGCGAATGAACTGCTGGACGAGGTGCTTGACCAGTACGGTGGCCGGGCGGTCAACATCAGCGTCCACAAGGTGCCGACCAACGACGTGTGGATCCGCGACTACGGGCCGACCTTCGTTCACGACCCGAGCCAAGGCAGGCTGGTGGCAATCAACTGGCGGTTCAACGCCTGGGGTGGAAAATACTTGCCGTGTGACTTCGACTCGGCCGCCGGCGCTGCGATCTGCAAGATACTCGCTTGCCGCCGCGTCGCCTCGCCGATCATTTGCGAAGGGGGCGGCCTGGAAACCGACGGTCGTGGCACGCTGCTGACGACCAGCAGCGTCCTGCTCAGCTCGACGCGCAATCCGGGCCTGTCGCGCGGGGACATCGAACAGGAACTGGCCCAACGGCTCGGCGTCTCGAAGTTCGTGTGGGTCGATGGCGGCGGCCTCGAGGGTGACGATACCGACGGACACATCGACCAGCTGGCGAGGTTCGTCAGCCCCGGTGTCGTGGTGGCCGCGGTCAGCAGTTCGTCGGCCGA
>JBQCJB010000255.1:0-7183 GCA_051953155.1 Aureliella sp.
CCCAGTTGCTCGAGCTCGGCGAGCGGTCGCGGCAGGCGCCGGTCGAGAGGTACAAACTGGCCGGTCGTCATGCCCGCCGTCTGGATCGCGCCAACTGTCGGATTGCCGGCTGCCAGAGTACCGGCTGCCAGAGTACCGGCCGTTGGGCCGCTCGCGACGGAGATCGTGGAGACCGCGTCCCGCGGCAGCGTGGCGGGCAAGCGTGCTCCAGCCAGCGCTTGGCTAGTGCCATTAGCCGGACGATTGAGTGAGTCTCGCCGCGTTCCCACGCCTACGATCGGCGTTTCAGGCACCTGGCCGGCGGACGCCGCGCCGGATGATCCGCGAACTCCGTCAGCCCTGGTCAACTCGCTACTGCGCGCGGCGGTAGACGCAGTTCCCGCCACACGTCGCGAGGCTTGCCAGCCGAGTAGAAATGTGAGCAGCAGCGAAGCAGCCAGGGCCAGCGTATTGAGCACCGAGGCCGTCGAGCGCTGTGGCCGGTCGCGCGAATCCTCCGCCACCGGAAACTCGCCGGCCGGCCCGCGCTCTGGCAGCGGTCCGTCGGTCTGCGTTGCCGTAGACATTGCAGCAGCCAGCTGCGCTTGGGGAGGCGCGGCCGCTGTGTGCCAGTGGGAGGCCAGCTGCTCGAGCTCGCTGCGCAGCGCCTGCTCTTCCAGAAACGCCAGCGCACACCGCCGCCACAACTCGGGACGCCGTTCGCAAGCCGCGACCAGCTGGCGCAATTCGTCCGTGCTCAGTTCGTTATCGACTACGCGCTGCCATGCTTCGTCGTCAGCCAGCCATTTTTCTTCCATACCAATGTTCGCTGCAAAAACTGGGTTTCAATGCCAAAAGGGATTTGGGAGGAACGAGCGAATGTTTTCCTTGGTTGTCTGGCACGACTGGCCTACGCCAATGTGCTGGCGTCGATCTGCGCCGCAAGGAGCCGTTGCCTCAAAACGTTGCGCGCCCGATGCAGCCTCGACTGAACCGAGCTGGCGGTCACACCGAGAGCCTGTCCGATTTGTTCGTACGATAATCCGTCGACATATTTCAGCAGCAGTAGTTGGCGGTCGCGTTCGCCCAGCAGCGCCATGGCAGCCCGTACCAATTGGCTTCGTTCCTGGCTGAGCACCCAGTCCAGCGGCGAGTGCGTTCGCTGGACTGGCTCGGGCGGCGAATTCGCCGCCACCACCGCCCCTAGACGCCGGCGCCGACCCGGCTTGCGTCTCAGCAGCAGGATTTGCCGCAAGGCGACGCGGTAGAGCCATGGCCCGACGCGGTCGACCGCTTGGCCCCGCGCCGAGTGATTGGCAGCGGCCAAGGCGACTTCCTGCAGGACTTCGTCGGCCTCTTCGCGATTGCCCAGCCGCGCCATGAGCACCGTCCTCAACCACGCCTGGTGGTGAGCGAACGCTTCGGCCGGATCGCATCCGAGGTCAGTAGCATGCATTGCCAGCACTGTCATCGTCTTTCCATTCCGAGCTCCGAGACAATCCGAGCGGCGTGGGATCACCCTCCGAAGGTTGCCGCTGGAGGAGTTTTGTTGCAGATGGTCGACTGATAGTATTCTGACCCGCACGAGCTAAAATCACGGCATCCATACCATCGGTTTGTCCGGCGCACCGTTCCCCCGAAATAGGGCTTCACTCATGCGATCGCCACTCACGCCCAACGCTCTTCGACCGATTGAAAAGTTGGCGGGCCTGCTGGCCACGCTTTGTTTTATTCTCACGTCGATCTGCGGATCGGCTCCCGCTCAGGAAAAGCACATGAAAATCGACACCAGCGAATTCGGCACGACGCCCGAGGGGCAGAAGGTTTCACTTTACACCCTGACCAATGCCTCGGGGAACGTCGTCCAGCTGACCAACTACGGCGCGATCATCACCAAGGTCGAAGTGCCCGACCGCGATGGCAAGAAAGCCAATCTGATGCTGGGCTTTCCGACCCTGGAAGGCTATCTCGGCCGGCATCCCTATTTCGGCGCAACCGTGGGCCGCTATGCCAATCGCATCGCCGGCGGCAAGTTCTCGATCGACGGCAAGACCTACACGCTCGTGACCAACAATGGTCCGAACCACCTGCACGGCGGCACCGTCGGCTTTGACAAGAAAGTCTGGTCGGCGGAAACCAAGCAGACGGACAACGCGCTGCAGGTGACGTTCCGCACGACCAGCCCCGATGGCGAAGAGGGATACCCGGGCAGCCTGGACGTGACAGCCGAGTACAGCTGGTCCAACGATAACGAACTGCAATTCAGTTTCTCGGCGACCACCGACAAGGCGACGGTCGTCAACCTGACCAATCACGGGTACTGGAATCTCGCCGGAGCCGGCAGCGGCGATGTGCTCGACACCGAACTGAAACTCTTCTGCGACCGCTACCTGGCGGTCGATGACACGCTGATTCCCACCGGGCAGATTGCCAGCGTAGAAGGGACGCCGCTGGATTTTCGCCAGACGCACAAGCTGGGCGAACGGATCGACATGCTGCCGCAGACCAAGGGCTACGACCACTGCTTCGTCGTCAACGGCCAGCCCGGCACGCTACGGCCGGCGGCCCGAGCGGTCGATCCCAAGAGCGGCCGTGTGATGGAAGTCTTTACAACGCAGCCCGGCGTCCAGCTCTACACGGGCAACCACCTCGGCGGCGGTCCCAGCGCGGGAGGTTTCAAGCAGCACGAAGGCTTCTGCCTCGAAACGCAGCACTATCCCGACTCGCCCAACAAGCCCGAGTTTCCGACGACGCTGCTCAAACCGGGCCAGCAATACCGCGAAACGACGATGCACAAATTCAGCGTCGCCAAGTAAAGCTCGAGCATATAAGGCTCGAGCAACTAAGGCTCAAGACTGCGGCTGTCGGCACGCGAGTAAACGGGCCTGACAATAAAAGCTCGGTCGCCTGCGGGCACCGAGCGTGACGCTAGCGCTTAGCGGGGCTCTATCCCAGGGTAGGGCCCGCGCTTGACCTCGCGGACATCGATAGCGTCGATCACCTCGCCGCGCCCTGGCCGCGAATAAGTCGGCTGCGAACGCCCTGGCTGCGCGGTGTTCGGTTCCGCGTCGAACGCACCCAGGTCCGGCATCTCGCTCCGCAGATCGACCGGCCCCGAGCTACTCCAGCCCCACTGGAAAAACGACCCGGTCTGCGCCATAGCTCGGCGCCGAGCCTCGAACAGTTCCGCTGTGCCGGAAACGAAGACGAAGATGCCGATCAGCAGCAGCACCGGCTGAAGATAAACCACCGCAGCGATCACGAACACCAGTGCCAGCCAGCGTCCGACCCGCGCGGCGATTTCGGTCGCTCGCAGGTGGGAGGTCCGCATCGCAATCAGGCTGCGCAGCACGCGTCCGCCGTCCATGGGAAAGGCCGGCACCATGTTGAACAGCACCAAAAAGATATTCGCCGCAATCAGATCGTTAGCCAGCCTGCCGAGCAGCGCCAACCAATTCTGTTCTTCGCCAGTGCGCAAGGCCAACAGCGGCAGCGCCGGGAAAAGCAGCATCGCGATGACGATATTCACTGCCGGACCGGCAACCGCGATCAGCAACTCGTGCAGCGGCCTATCCGGCATGCGGGCCAAACGGGCGATGCCGCCAATCGGCAAGAGCGTAATGTCATGCGTCGGGATACCGAATGCCGCCGCCATGAACGCATGGCCGAACTCATGGGCCACGACGCAGGCGACGACGCCCGCGACAAAAACGGCCGTGGTCAGTCCCTCTTGCCAGCCACCGCTGGCGGCCGCCGAGAGCGTGTAAAAGATCATGACCAACCAGAAAGTCCAGTGAATTTGCACACTGATCCCGCGGATTGATCCCAGTTTCCAACTTCCGAGCATCGACTTATTCTTTCCCCTTCGCGGCCGCTTCGAAGCTGCCTCGCACTGCCAAACCGGCACCTTGGCTCCCGAACCCCAACCGCAGGTTTGGTTGGGAGCAAACACTATACCTAAGCGACTGCGGCGGCGGCCTTTAGGGTTCGCTCACGTAATCGGCGGTATCAATTTCTTGTTCGGGCCGCCGCATCGATTCTTCATCCAACTGCGGGACAAACCCGCCCAAATCCCCGAGGACGCGCTCCAGTGGCATCTCGGTAGAGACGACCGTCTGCGCCCGGTCCTCTGGCGAGGCGCGCAGGCAGCGCGCGGCCACGACAGTGATGTTGTCATGCCCACCGCGTGAATTGGCCAGGTCGATCAGGTTGCGGCACGCTTCACCCGGTTCCGCTTCGCGCAGTGCCATGTCGGCTAGTTCTTGGGGCTTGATGTCGCGATACAGGCCATCGGTGCACAGCACGATGACATCGTCCAACTGCAGATCGACTTTATGCACTTCGACGACCACCTCGACGCCTCCGCCACCCAGCGCGTTATACAGCACGTGGCTCCAACGCGATGTTTCGACGTCCTCCGCAGGCAGTCCCCCGCGTTCGGCCAACTGCGACGACAGCGTGTGATCGCGGGTCAATTGTTGGGCCGACTGGTTGCGAATCAGGTAACACCGGCTGTCGCCGACGTGGACCACGTACATCCATGGCCAAAGGATATACGCCATCGTCAACGTCGTGCCCATGCCGCGCAGGTCGGAATGCGTTTGCGATTCGCGGAGGATCAGTTTGTGCGCCGTCTCGAACAGTTGTTTCAGGTCAGCCACAAAACGCTCTTCTTCACCGGCAGAGATCCGAGCCGGCCAGCGCATGCGATTGAGCATCTGATTGATCAGCAAATCGATCGCCAGCAAACTGGCTCGACTGCCGGCCTGATGGCCTCCCATGCCGTCGGCCACCATCAGCAGTCGGCCCAGGGACGTGCCGAACAGGCGCGAGTGGCAATCCAGCTTTAAACTGCTGTCCTCGACCAACAGCGACTTGTGCAGATCGGCGATCAGGAACTGGTCCTGATTCGAATCACGCTGCCGTCCGACGTCGGTCCGCCCGGCGCTGACAATTTTGGCCTGCATCTGTTTCCAGTCCTTATGTGGTAGCGGCCAGCCAGAATTCGCGAGCTCCCTGATGCAGTCGAGCGCCGATTTGGGTGATGACTTTCATGCACAGGTAGTTAGCCCCCTTGGCTGCGGCGGCTGGCGCGTAGTCGTGCGTAATGCCGTAGAGGAACGCGCCGGCAAACATGTCGCCGGCGCCGGTCAAGTCCTTGGGCTGGCAGGCATACGCCGGCACGTGCAGTTCCTCACCCGCGTACCGCACATGAGCGCCGTTGGGCCCGTCGGTCACCACCGCGTGAGGCACCATATCCTTTAGTCGGCGGAAAGCCGCGGCCACATCCGCCTGGCCCGTCACCGCCTGGGCTTCTGCGGCGTTGCAAAACAGCAGATCGCTCTGGGCCAAGGCTTCGCGAAACACGTCGCCAAAAACCTCCGGAATGAACGCGTCGGAGCACGTGAGCGCCACCTTGGTACCGCTGTCCTTCGCGATGCGGATCGCTTCCCGAATCGCATGCTGGCCCGTATCCGGATTGGCAAAGACATAGCCTTCGATGAACAGCCACTCGGAGTGCGCGATCACATCGGGGCTGACGTGCTCCGCCGCCAAGTGGCTCGACACGGCCAGGCAGGTCCGCATCGTGCGCTCGGCGTCCGGGGTGATGATCGCCAGGCAGGTGCCGGTCGTTTCGCCCACCAAGACATTCGCGCCGAAATCGATTTGCAGCTGCTCGAATTCCTCGGCGTAGTGCAGGCCATAGCGATCATCGCCGACGCAGCCGACGAACGCCGAACGTCCTCCCAACTGCGTCAAGCCGATAATCGAATTGGCGACCGAGCCGCCGCTAACCAGGCGGAGGTTGTGCCGCGCATCATGGAACCGCTGGAAGAGTTGCTGTTGCTCGTCCTTGTCCACCAAACGCATCGTGCCGCGTTCAAATCCGAGGCTCGCAAATTCGGCATCGCTGACCTCCAAAAAGATGTCGACAATCGCGTTGCCCAAACCACAAACATGAAAGCGGCGCATCAAAGTCTTTCTCAAAGAGAAAACAAGGTTCGTAAGGAATCACTTTTTAGCGAACGACCTCGCCGACCGCGATGGTCATCTGGCCGAGCGCGGTCAGTACTGGCAGCAGAGCCGAGTAAGGATTGCGTTCTGAGAGTGGCGTTTCAAAGAATTTGATGTGCCCGCAGCCAGCCACGCCACCTTGAGTCGCATCCAGCGGCAGCCAACGCTCTCCCACCCAGGCCTCGCTCCACATGTGATAAGCAAACGTCGTCTCCTGCGCTCCTCCGGTGGCGATCAGCCCGCTAGCGATGCGGGCCGGGATGCCTCGATTGCGAAGCAGGGCACACAGCAGCACTGCGTGTTCGGTGCAATCTCCTTCGAGCGTCTTGGCGACGTCGCGCGCGCTGTCGAAGGTTTTGGAAAAATTCTTCTTGCGGATCGATTTGAAAACGCCCTCGGTCAACGCGAGCGCCATGTCCGTAGGCTCGCTCTTGGCCTGGGCCAGGGCAGTCGCCAACGTGGCCACCGCCGGATCGTCGCTGTTGATCAGCGTCGACGGCTGGGAACATTCCTTGCTCGGGGGCGTTTGCACAGGGCCACTGGTGCCCACAGCCTCAGGAGCGGCGCCGTGTGCCTCCGGTCGCCACACGCTCAGCAACGCGCGGAAGGGGCTCTCCGAACGAACCGATTGGTTGGCTTCACGCGACAGCAAGCGGTACGGGTCGGTGCTCTTGGATTCGATGACGTAATCAATGCGCTTGGCCTGTTCGGCGTCGACCAGCGGTGACTGGATCTTGATCGAAGTGGCAGCGAACACATCGACCATGCCTTGCGAACGCAGCTGGTCGGCAAACTCGCGCGGCACGCGGTAACTGCTGAGGTTCAGCCCCGCCAACATCACCGACTTTTGCACCTGGCCTTGGGCGTCGATCCACACGCGCGTGTTGACGCCCTGGTTTTCCAACTGCATGAGCACGTCGATGGGCAAGAGATTGCGAAGCATGCCATCGGGCGCGGTTGCATCCTCTTCCTTGTCCGCAGCGGTCAGCGTCACCAGGGCAACCTGATGAATCTGAGGCAGAAAGATATGCGTCTGCCGGCGCTCGGAGCGCTGCATCGGCTTGCGCAACAGCAGTTGCTGCACGCCCATCGGCCCCCAGGTCCCCTTGGGCCACTGCACTTGGGCGGCGGATTGATTCTGTCCGTTGACGATTTTCAGCGGCAGGACTTCGTTGGAGACGGACCCTTC
>JBQCJB010000256.1:0-10521 GCA_051953155.1 Aureliella sp.
TCCGCGCGATCGTTCCGCCAGAACAGGTAGACGACGGCCCCGCGCAGTTCGGCTCCCGTGTCGGGCCGGCGACCGGTTTTGCTCCGCATGCGATCGACGATCGCATCCTTGACTTTGACATTAGCAAACATCCCCGAGCGAATCGTCTCATGCGAAACGTTGCCGTGAACGGTGAAGTAACCGTCCGCGTCCAGCAGTGTTTCCCAGGCGATTGCCTGCACGTTTTTGTACAGTTCTTCCGGATCGCGGCAGCGAAACGCGCGCAGAGAAGCCATGACTTGGCTGGCCGATCGCAAGCGCATGTTCAGGCGGATGCAATCGCGCATCGTGCCGCTGATAACAACTCCGGTGTGCAGTGATTCTTGGGGAGGATAACCGAGTTCGCTCAGTTCGCGCTCGAGCGCTGGAGCCAGTCCACGGTTGCAGGTGATGAGAATTTTGCAGGGAGAATCGAACACGCCAGTCCTTACGAAAACCAATTGCCAAACAATTTTCCCGAGCGATCATTCGCTCTCGGAGCTACACGGCGGCCGCCTGACTGGGGACGCGCGGGTCGGACGCCGCTACCAGTTCGCCGCTGGCCAGACGCTCGAGGCCCTGGGCGACAGCCAGCGTCTTGCCTCGTTGAAGTTTGTGACCCATGCGTTCCAGCGCCGCAGCAATCGCATCGGGCAATGCCTGCTCGCAAGCCAGTTCATCGGGCGACCATTGATGATGCACGCGCGGAGCTGCGATGGCTGCGTCGATCGACTGACCGAGATCCAGGCAGCGCACGAGCGTTTGCAAAACCGCGGTAATGATTTTCGGACCACCCGCAGCACCGCAGGACATCCGCAGTTGACCTTGGGCATCGAGTACGATCGTTGGACTCATGCTGGACAGCGGACGCTTGCCCGGTGCGACGGCGTTGGCTGAGGAACCGATCAGCCCGAAAGCATTGCGGACGCCGGGCGCCAAACTGAAATCGTCCATCTCGTTATTCAGCAGCACGCCCGTTTCGGGCACCATCATCTTCGACCCAAATGAGGTGTTGATCGTTTGCGTCAGGGCGACCACGTTGCCCTCGTCGTCGGCTGTGGTCAGGTGCGTTGTGTGTTTGCCGGGGGCGAACAAGTCTTCAGTAGCCCGCGGTGGCGTGCCGTGGCCGACCACCGGTGTGTTGCGGAGCGGGTCGATGTCGGCGGCCCGCTCGGCCAGGTAGTCTGCGTCGAGCAAGCCACGCGGCACCGGCGCAAAATCGGCATCGCCCAGCCAATGCGCCCGGTCGGCCATCGCCCGCTTCATCACTTCAGCCAGCAAATGGAGTCCCTGTGCTTCGGACGATTCGAATGTGGCCCGCACGTCAAAGCGGCTGAGCATGCCGAGCATCTGAGCGATGTGCAGGCCACCTGAGCTCGGCGGTGGGAATCCGAAAACCTGGTGCTGGCGATAATCGCACCGGATGGGCTCGCGCTCGACGACGGAATACTCTTTGAAATCGCGAGCCGTGAGAATTCCGCCGCTTTCGCGCATCAACCGCTCGACGCGTTCAGCGAACTCCCCTTCGTAAAACCACTTCGATCCGTGCAGAGCCATATTCTCAAGCGTCATCGCCAGTTCACGCTGCACGAGGCCCACGCCCTCGGGCAACGGTTGGCCGTCGCTGGTCAGCAAGACTTTGGCGGATTCCGGAAATTGACGGAGGACTGCCGCGTTGTTGGCCAAGCTGCGTCGCAGCGGCTCGTCCATCTGAAAGCCCTGGTTGGCAACCCTGGCAGCCCGCATCAGCGAGGCATTCCAAGGGGATTTGCCAAAGCGGTTGGCCAGGTGCTCGAGCAACGCAGGCAGGCCCGGCGTGCCGGCAGCCAGCGGGCCGGTCTGGCTGAGGGACGGATCGACCTTGCCGCCCGGCATGTACGTTTCGGGCGTGGCAGCCAGCGGAGCTCGTTCTCGTCCATCGATCGCGTAAATTTTTCCTTGGCCAGTCCGCACCAGAGCCAGGCCGCCGCCCCCGAGGCCGGAATTGTGAATGTCGACAACCGACAGCATGAGCGACGCAGCAACGGCCGCATCGATTGCGTTGCCTCCGGCGGCGAACGCATCCATGGCCGCTTCGGTAGCAAGTGGATGGACGGTAGCCGCGACGCCGCGACGCCCGCGAGCCACCTTGGCGCGCAGTGCTATATCTTCTTGAGCATGGACGGCCCGAGCCGCGGGGCTGCAGGCTGCCAAACCCCCAGCCACGATGGTCATGGTGAATTGACGACGGTCCATCACGGTTGCGATCTCAGCTGATGAAAGGCGAAGGTCGGGGCGGGGCATGAATCGGCTCGATTATAACTTGCAACCTTCCCCCGCGCGCCCGCTCGGCGATAGCGGGCAGACCGCAGTGCAGCTGCGCGGCGTGCGGCAGCGCGGGCTGCGTGTTAAGCTGGAGCCACTTTCGATTCTCCCCACTCAGAAGTCTGCGTCCCCGGTTGAGAGATTTGTAACAATGGTAATTCGCACGATCGCACTAGTCCTCGGACTGCTGGCTACGCAGGCTGACCTGCGACCGGCCAGCGGCGCCGAACGTTTGCCGAATATCGTTTTGATTTATGGAGATGATGTCGGCTTTGGCGACGTGTCGGCCAATGGGTCATCAGCGGTGGCCACGCCGAACATCGATCGCATCGCAGCCGACGGACTGCGGTTTACCGACGCGCACGCGTCCGCCGCTACCTGCACACCGTCGCGCTTCGCCATGCTGACCGGACAATATGCTTTCCGGCAGAAAGGGACCGGCATTCTGGCCGGCAACGCGAACTTGATCATCCACACCGACGCGCCGACGTTACCGTCGCTGCTCAAGCAGGCTGGATACGCAACCGGCGTCGTCGGCAAATGGCATTTAGGCCTCGGCGAAGGGGAGGTCGACTGGAATCGCGAGATCGCCCCGGGACCGAAGCAGATCGGCTTTGATTATCACTTCCTGGTTCCGGCGACCGGGGACCGCGTGCCTTGCGTTTACGTTGAACAGGGGCGCGTGGTCGATTTGGATCCGGCCGATCCGATTCGTGTCAGCTATGCCAAGCGCATCGACGATAGTCCCTCCGGCGCCGAGCGGCCTGATCTGCTCAAGCAAATGTGGTCGCATGGCCATAACCAGTCGATCGTCAACGGCATCTCCCGCATCGGTTGGATGACCGGCGGCAAGCAGGCTCGTTGGGTCGATGAAGACATGGCCGACGTGCTGACGCACAAAGCGACGCGCTTTTTGGAAGAGCACCGCGACAAACCATTCTTCCTGATGTTCGCCACGCAGGACATTCACGTACCGCGGGTGCCCCATTCGCGCTTTGCGGGCAAGTCCGGACTGGGTCTGCGCGGCGATGCGATTCTGCAGCTGGATGCCTGCGTGGGCCAGTTGCTGGACAAGCTCGATGCGCTCGAGCTCACGCAAGACACGCTGGTGATCTTTACCTCAGATAATGGGCCGGTGCTCGATGATGGCTACGTCGATCAGGCCAATGAAAAACTCGGCAAGCACGATCCCAACGGTCCCTGGCGAGCCGGCAAGTACTCGCGGTTCGAGGGTGGCACGCGCGTGCCGATGCTGGTGCGTTACCCAGCCAAAGTCGCCAAGGGAGAGGTCACTGAGGCCCTGTTCGGGCAAGTCGATATGTGCCACAGCTTGGCAAAGTTGGCAGGTGTCAAGGTGCCGGAGAATGTTTGCATCGACAGCCGAGACGAACTCGACACGCTGCTCGGGGCCGATCGCAGCGGACGGCCGCACTTGATTCACGAAGCCGGAGAGCTGTCGCTGCGGATGGGATCCTACAAATATGTGCCCTCCGGAAAATCTCGCGACGGGCTCGGACCTTGGACCGACGCGGCGATTGCCAAGCCGGGCGCGCTATTCGATCTGGCGTCAGATCCGGCCGAGGCCAAAGACCTTGCCGTAGCCCAGCCGCAGCAGCTCGAGAAAATGCGGAGCACTGTCGCGGCCATCCGCGCCAAAGGCGATCGCTGAACCGGTCGCGAAGGCGACTTTTAAAATGCCGCTTCCAGCAGTTGCAGCAAGTCGCTTTCGCTCGGCGTGCGCGGATTGGTATCCATCAGCCGTTTGATTGCGAAAGCTTTCGCGGCGACTTCGGGCAACTGCTGGCGACTCATGCCCAACCGCCGAAGCTGGGTGCGAATCTGCACGTCGGCTTGCAGGCGCTCGACCATCGCAATCGAACTGGCTGCCAGGGCGAAACGCTCGTCGGCGCTGGCTTTCTGATCGAGGCTGGGGCCGGTCCCCTGCAAGGCCTGGGCGATTTTCGCGAACTCCACCACGCGCGATTCCAGGTTGAAACGCATGACGTGCGGCAGCAGCAGGCCGTTGCCCTCTCCGTGGCTGCAATGGGTCAGCACGCCGATCGGATACTCGAGCGCATGGACCAGAGCGACACCGCTGTTGGAAAACGCCATGCCGGCCAGCGTTGCCGCCAGCGCCATATCGTCGCGGGCCGCGCGGTTGGTTCCATCGCGCACGGCGGCGACCAGACTGCGGCCAATCAGACGGATGGCTTCGAGGCCCAGCAGCTGCGTGAAACCGTAGGCTCCCTCGTACGCGCGGTCGAGAATGGCGGCGGTCGGCATCTCGTCCGACCGCCGCGCGGTGACCGCTTCGATGGCATGGACCAGCGCGTCGATACCGCTGTGGGCTGATACGTTGGGCGGACACGAGTCGGTCAGGTCCGGATCGACGAGGGCGACGGCTGGCCGCAGATAATGACTCAACGAACTGACTTTAACGCCGGCTTCACGGTCGGTCAGCACGGAGGAATTGGAGACTTCGCTGCCGGTGCCGGCGGTGGTCGGACACGCAATCAGTGGCAGCACCGGACCCGGGACGCGGTCGAATCCGAAATAGTCCCGCGGCTGGCCGCCGTGCGCTACCAGCACAGAGATCATCTTGGCGACATCGATATTGCTGCCGCCCCCCAGGGCGACGATTCCGTCGCAGGCGTGCTCTCGCGCCAGACGCGCGCCGTCGATAGCGCATTGGTATGGCGGCTCCGGCTGGCAATCGGCAAACAATTGGGGATGGCAGTCGCCGCCGCGCAACTGCTCGAGCAGAGGCTCAGCCATTTTCAGTTCTAAGAGCCGTGCGTCGGTGACCAGCAGCGGCCGCGCGATCTTCAGCCGCTGCAGAAACGCTGCCAGTTGTCCGGTCGAGCCGCGTCCGAAGACGACGCGACCGGCGGTGGCAAACTGCCAGCTCACAGCTTCGACTCGAGCGTCTTGACGACCAGTTCCGGACTGTCCGACTGGCGAAGATGTTCGATCTGAGCAGCGGGAATGCCCAGCTTTTCAAGATTCTTGGCCAGAGTGTCCCAGACTTTCGCCCGCTTTTTGCCCTCTGCCAGATACAGCTCGGTCACCAATTCCTGAGCCCGCTGCAGCGCGATATCGTCCATGTTGTTGTAATAGCGCTTGATGATCGACTGCTGGTGACGGCTGTAATTTTCCATTCCCATAGCTGCTGTCAGGCTCCGCAAAACGGTTCGAAAAGGTCTTTTGGCCGAGGGCTCAAAGTCGGGTGCGCTGGGCCTGAGCCCAGCGACCGATCCATCATCGACCGGCGGGTTTACTCGCCCACCCAAATCCAATGTGAGACGGTAACGTCATCCTGATCGATAACTGTCGTGCCCGCGACTTTGCCGAATTTCTTGAACGTGTCCCACATTTGTAGGATGTCGGCGCCGGTCGGCACGGGCGCACCCGCCTGCCCAGGGCCGAGCGGTTCATCGAGGTCCTTTCCGGAGAGCGAAAGACCGTAATGAACCCACGGCTTGATGGCTGCGCAGATGCCAGCGACATCGACAAAGCCGACGATCGCTGTCGGTTGCTCGGGTAAATACCAACCGGGCCGGGCGGCCAGCGGTCGCGACTGGTAGAGATCCTTGACTTGCCGCGTGCTGTAGCCGAGGACCGCGACTTCCTTGTTGATCGCCATCTGCAATTCGAATTGATCAAACGGCGCCGGTGCGCCCAGCGGGAAGAAGTAACGCGTTCCGCCGGGTAGCGTGTCCTCCTTCGGTTCGGGTACGCGGGCATTCGAGGGCAGGGCGTCCACGTCCTGCTCGCGGACGAAGTCGAGCAGCGCGTTGACTTGACTGAGAATGTCATCGCAGCCTGAAAGGAACTGGTCGCGATTTTTGAGCTTCAGTACGACGCCGACCTCGGGCAAGGGAAGCGGTTGCGGCGGAGCCGGCGCGTCCTCGCCCAGCTGAGTGACCGTTGTTTGAGCAGTGATAGCGGTCAAGGATTCGTTGCCGTCGAGGGCCGGAACGATTTTGTCGCGAATCGCTGCGTGGATCTCTTCCAGGATTGGAAACACGCCTTCGATGACCGTCCGTGCTTCATCAGCCTCATCCTCTTCGATGACGCCTGCGTCGGCCAGTGCTTCGAAGTGTCGAGGTATCGCGTCGAGAACCTCCGTCGCGATTTCGTCGAGTCCTTCAAGCCACTTTTGGCGGCTGGCCAACAACACCAGCGGGCCCGTCCCGCCGTGCCGAGTCACCGCCAAAGGCTGGCCGTTCTCGAGCAACCAGCTGGGCGTCCAGTCGTAACCAAAAGTCTCCGTACCCTCGGCCGAGCGGAACGAATAGGCCAGCGAATCCTCGAACGCCGGAATCAGATCTGCAATCTTTTCATCCAACCACTGGCAGTCTTCCACCAAACTGTCCTGCCATTCTTCCAGATCCTCGGGATTGTCGGCCTCGGAGATCGCGGCATTGGTTAGCTGGAAAGCCAAACGTTCAAAGTAGTTTCCAAAGTTGGTTTGCCAGACGGCGTTCCGCCAGTCGGCCGACGCGAAGGCGATGCCGCGCATATCGGTCGCCTGGCTCTTGATCACAGGGGCCAACGCGCGGCTTTGCAGCAACCGCTGGCCTTCGGAGCCGAGGTTTTGGAGCGTCTCCGGCGTGTCGCTGATGCTGACAAACAGCCGGCTGCCGACGACGCCCAGCGACAGCACGACTTGGCGGTCCTTGAGCAGACTGGCGACATGGTCGATGGTGGCTTGCTGGTCATCGTTGGAGGCGGGCAAAGTGGCCCAAGGAATATCGTTGGCGGCAAACGTCATCGACAGGATTTGGCCATTCTTGAGATCCTTGCGGCGGAGGCGTTTGGCCAGCGGCTTGAGCGGCTCGGCATTGTTCAGCGCTAACTGCACGATGCCTTCGAGCGCGTCGAGCTGCGTCCGCGCGTTTTCTTGATCGCTCAGTTGGAAACCAATGATGGTGGTCGGAATCGGAATCGCATCGATATCCTCTTTCTCGAGCGCCAAAAAATACTCGCGCATCTGTTCCGGGTCGTCGGCCGTCAACTGAGACATCTCGTATTGGTAGCCTGCGATTTCTTCGAGAAAATCACACCACCGGTGATCTCCGTAGATAAAGCATTCGCGGGAGGCCATATCGGCCAGCAGATTGGCGATGTCGCGAACGATCGGGCTACCGAGGACGGTCTTGAACTGCTCGACCTGAGGATCCGGGTTGTCCCACTGTTGTTGGAGGAATTGTTCGAGCTGTTGCACATAAGGGACGCGGCGGAACTCGGCGACCCAACCCGATTCCAGTTGTTCATTCCAGAATCTGCGCGAATTCAGCGCGCTGGTGTAAAAAGCCGCGTCGGCTGGAGCGAGCGACAGCCCCGACTGCTCGAGAGTCACCGGCGCCGAACCGAGATCGGCAGCGGTCGCAGCCGCTTGGGCTGGGAGCTTGGACGTGCTCAGCCACGTCATGACCAGACCCAGACAGAGCCCAACGCCGAATTTTGCCCGATCATACCAGTCCATAGTAAACCCCATCAAACGGCTTCCAAACGGTCACTCACTGCTGCGGTGATTTGAGGCAGAAATTGTACCACAAGTTGACTAAACGGTTCCATCCGAAATGTTTGGCTGATCGGCAAGCGTCGCCTCGTCAGGCTGCCCGTGGGGGGGTCGATCCGAGGCGTTTGGCCACATTGGGGCTGACGCGTTTTAGCCACGGGCCGTTAGAATCGAACGAGTCGAGAACGTTTCCCGCGACCCAAGATCCCCGGATGGATTTTCATGACGACGCGACCCTTCGTCCACTTGCATTGCCATAGTCACTACAGTCTTTTGGACGGGGCCAGTTCGATCCCTAAACTGATCGCCCGCGCCAAGCAGCATGGCATGAATGCGCTGGCCCTGACCGACCACGGCAACCTGCACGGGGCGCTGGAGTTTTATCAGAAGGCCAAGGCGGCCGGCATTAATCCGATCGTGGGCTACGAAGCCTACGTCGCTCCCGGCAGCCGCTTCGTCCGCGAGGCTTCCAGTTCGAAAGAGGCCGCGTATCACTTGACGCTGCTGGCGCAAAATCGCACCGGTTTTCAGAACCTGGTCCGCCTGGCCTCGAAGGCGAGCCTCGAGGGTTTCTATTTCAAGCCCCGCATCGACCGCGAATTGCTCGAAGAGCTCAACGAGGGCATCATCTGTTTGAGCGGTTGCGTCTCGAGCGAGTTTTCGCGAGCCATCTTGCGCGGCGGAGATACCTCGGCCCTGGAGCACGAGGGGGCGGAGGTAGCTCGCTGGTTTTCCAAGGTTTTTAAAGACCGTTACTTCATCGAAGTCATGAACAACGGGCTGCCTATCCAGCGGCAGCAGCTCGAGGGGGCGGTCGACATCGCCAATCGGCTTGGCTTGCCGGTCGTCGCGACCAGCGACGCCCACTACGTCGATCGCGAAGATGCCGATATTCAGGACGTCATGCTGTGTATCAATACCGGCAAGTTCCGAACGGACTCCAACCGGATGAAGATGGAGGGGGACCAGTTCTACCTCCGCTCGCCGGAGGAGATGTACGAACATTTCCCAGGCATGGAGGAGGCCGTCGCGCGCAGCCAGGAGATCGCCAACTCGGTCGATATCCAACTGGAACTGGGCAAACGCAACTTTCCACGTTACAGCTTGCCGCCGGAACGCGATGCGGATGACTACCTTCGCGAGATCTGCGTCATCGGGTTGAAGGACCGCTATCGCGACAATGAGGAAATGCTTCCCGGCGGGGAGCTTTCGGAGGTTGTCCAGGCGCGATTGGATCGCGAGCTGGGCGTGATCAAGAAGCTCGGCTTTGCCAATTACTTCTTGATCGTCTGGGACTTCGTGCGGCATGCGCGCGAGATCGGTGTGCCGGCGACGGCCCGCGGTAGCGGCGTCGGGGCGCTGGTTTGCTACGCGCTCTACTTGAGCCACGTTTGCCCGATTCGCTACGACCTGCTGTTCGAGCGTTTCCTCGACGAGAATCGGCTCGAGGCGCCTGATATCGATATCGACTTTTGCAAAGAGCGCCGCGGCGAGATTATCCAGTATGTGCGCGACAAGTATGGCGAAGCCAACGTCGCCCAGATTGGAACCTTCGGAACCTTGCAGGCGCGCGCCGCCATCAAGGACGTCGGCCGCGCTTTGGGCATGCCTCTGCAGATCGTCAACCAGATCACCGAGATGGTGCCTGACGAACTGAAGATCACCATCAGCAAGGCTCTCGACCAGAACGAAGACCTCCGCAAACTCTACGAAGTCGACAAAGACGTCAAGGAAGTGCTGGACGTCGCCCGCAAACTGGAAGGGCTGGCGCGGAACATCGGTACCCACGCGGCGGCAGTCGTGATCGCCGACAAACCGCTGACCGACTACGTGCCGCTGAGCCGCGTTTCGGGCAAGAGCGACATCATCACGCAGTGGTCGATGGGCGACGTGGAGGCGGCCGGCCTCCTCAAGATGGACTTTTTGGGGCTGCGCAACCTGACGATTCTCTCCAAGGCAGTCAGCGTCATCGAGCAGACGACCGGCAAGCCGCTGGATATCCTGCGGCTGCCGCTGGACGACAGGGAGACCTATGCGCTGCTGCAGCGCGGCGAAACGAAAGGGGTGTTCCAGCTGGAAAGCGGCGGCATTCGCGACCTGCTCCAGCGGATGAAGCCTGACCACTTCCGCGACATCATCGCTACCAACGCGCTGTATCGCCCGGGCCCGCTCGAAGGCGGGATGGTCGACGACTACGTGGCGTTTAAGCACAAGCGGAAAGCGGCCGAGTACCTGCACCCGGTGCTCAAAGAAATCTTGGAAGAGACGCACGGCGTGATGGTCTACCAAGAGCAGGTCATGCGGATCCTCAACGGCCTGGGCGGTATCGAACTGGCCTCTGCCTACACCTGCATCAAGGCGATCAGCAAGAAGAAAGAAGACTTGATCGCCAAGAACGAATCGAAGTTCCTCGAAGGCGCGACCGAGAAGGGCCTGACGGCTAAGCAGGCCCGCGAAATGTGGGAGATGATTCTCAAGTTCGCCGGCTATGGTTTCAACAAGAGTCACTCGACCGCTTACGCGCTCCTAGCCTATCAAACGGCGTATTTGAAGGCGCACTACCCGGTCGAGTTCATGGCCGCCCTCCTCACCAGCGAGAAGGACAACACCGACAAGGTGGTGGCCCACATCGCCGAGGCGCGCTCGGCCGGGCCCGAGGTGCTGCCGCCTGACGT
>JBQCJB010000257.1:0-2352 GCA_051953155.1 Aureliella sp.
CCTGTCCGCCGAAGCGATTATCGGGCACGACATCGCCTTCACTTTTCGGCCGACGTTGGTCGCCGGCGCCGTGGTGCTCGGCCTGTTCATCGTGTTGGTCGCTTCGCTGACGCCAGCCGAACGAGCGGCCCGCCTAAAACTTTCTGCAGCGCTACAGTACGAATAGATTGGCAGCAACTCAGCATGCAAGCCTTCAAAACTGATCGCAGGTTGATCGCAAGCGGGCGCGTTGTGTCGTCTTTGGTGTCGGGCGCAGGTATCGGAATACTTGTATTTGCTACGATCCAAGCTTCAACTGCAATCATTGGCAAGGGAAACGCGTGGCTGATGGTACGGCCGGAAAGCGGCAGGACGCTGTTAGCGATCAGCCTGGGGCTGGGCGTAGCTGTGGGGGCGTTAGCCGCCTGGCTGAGAGTGGTTTGTCATCGCCGAATCATGTATGGCGTGCTGCCGACCGTCATCCTGGCGACAGTCATCACAACAGCGGTACCGGTGTTGCGCGTCGCAATGGGAAGGAGTTTGCTCTCGTTCGTCGGCAACAGGGAAGGGATGTCGAAATTGTCGAAGCTCGCTGCAGACTTTGAACGGGATATTTACCGTGCCGCATATTGCGACTTTGTGGTCTTTGCGATTGCAACGATCTTGTTGTCCCGGCCGGCGAAGGCGGATCAGGACGCGGCAATTGTCGCTGCTCACCAATGCGGGTAAACGCTAGGGTTTCGCAACAGCACTTACCGAATCCATCCGAGCCGCATTGCACACGATCCAGAGGCACATCTTGACCAGTACCGTTTGGCAACAGGCACGTATTACGCTGAAGGCGAAGCCGCGCGGCTTTCATTTGGTGACTCGCGAGATTCTCGAGCAGGTGCCGGGGTTGGAGCGGACGCGCGTCGGGCTGTTGCACTTGTTCATCCTGCACACGTCGGCCAGTTTGACGATCAATGAAAACGCCGATCCCGACGTGCGGACCGATATGGAGACTGTCTTCAACCACGTGGTGCCGGAAGACTTGCCGTTGGTGCACACAATCGAAGGGCCCGATGACATGCCGGCTCACGTCAAGGCCTCGATGCTCGGCGCGGGGTTGACGATTCCTGTCGGCGACGGGCGGCTGGTGCTGGGCACCTGGCAGGGCATTTACTTGTGCGAACATCGCAATCAGGGCGGAGCGCGGCAGCTGGTCGCGACGCTCGTTGGTTCGACGTAAGGGCGGGCAGTTTGAATTATCTCTCGCATGGTTATCGGTTCGTCGACGACCCTTATTTCGTCGCCGGCACGGCCTTGCCGGATTGGATGAGCGTGCTCGACCGCCGCAACCGCGCCCGCAGTCAAGCGGCCGCTGTCTGGATCGAGGCGACGGACAGCGAAATGGCGTCGCTGGCCCGCGGGGTGATGCAGCATCATCACGACGACCGTTGGTTCCACCAGACAGAATGTTTTGCCCAGCTCAGCACGACCTTCGCGGTCGAACTTCGCAGTCTGGTCACACAAGGCCATCAGGCAGGATTTTTGGGACATATCGCCGTCGAATTGTTGCTCGATGCCGTTCTGATCGAAGACGTCCCGCAAAGGCTCGACGCGTATTACAATGCTCTTCGGCAGTTGGATCCCTCCGTGGTTCAGACGGCGGCCAACCGCCTGTTGCCTCGGCCTGTCGAGCGGCTGGAAGCGTTGGTGCCACGATTCATTGCGGAGCGTTTTCTGGCCGATTACGTCGACGATGCTCGACTGTGGCGACGACTGAATCATGTGATGCATCGCGTCGGATTGGACCCGCTGCCGCAGAGCGTGATCGACTGGCTGCCCAGTGCCCGCAGCCGCGTGCGCGACTCGGCGGACAGCTTATTGCACGACTCCGATGCCGGTAGCAACGCTTCGCCGTGAGCGAGCTGCGCTACCTGGCAACCTGATCACCGTAACCGAACCAGCCCGTTAGTGAACTCCTGGAGCAGCGACATGAAATACGGCATGAATCTCTTGTTGTGGACTGGCGAACTGAATGACAGTTTGCTGCCCGTCCTCGAAAAGCTGAAGAAGTACGGTTACGACGGAGTGGAACTGCCGATCTTCAATCTCGATCTCGATTACGCCGCTTGGGGCAAGCGACTGGACGATCTGGGCCTGGCACGCACGGCCGTCACCGTGCGCAACGTCGAAGACAATCCGATCAGCCCCGATGCGAAGGTTCGAGCCAAAGGTGTCGAGCTGAACAAGCGGACGCTCGACTGCTGTGCGGCGGTCGGCGCGGAAACGCTGGTCGGTCCTTACCACTCGGCGCTCGGCTACTTCACCGGCTCCGGTCCGACCGAAGAAGAATGGAACTGGGGTTTGGAGAGCATGCGAGCGACG
>JBQCJB010000258.1:0-3877 GCA_051953155.1 Aureliella sp.
GCGATATCTTCTTCGCGCCAGCCGTCAAAAGCGCGGCCATCGCGGCCGGTTGCAGCTTCGTCATCCTCGGTCAAGTCGATGCAGAACTGTCGCCCGAAGTCGCCGCCTCGGTGCGCGCTTGCGTCGTCGATCTGACGCCTCTATCGACCGAACAGATCGCCCAGTGGGGCGAGCGATTGGGAAATCGCTTTCCCGCAGCGCGGAGGATCGCCTTCGGACCGCACGTGCAGACGGCCAACTTCGCCGCCGCGTCGGCCGCCGGCTTCGAGAGTGTGCTGCCCAAAGGCCAAGTCGCCGCCAGACTGGCCAGCCTCTTGAGCTGAGCGATGTGCAGCTGCGGCACCTCGCCCCCGCCCGATCGACCCAAGTGGCGAGTGCTTGGCTTGCTATCGGCCGCCTAAGCAGGGTATCTTAGTAAGGGTCTGCCGGCGCACTGAACAAGCCTTCCAAGAAAAAGCATTCCCACCTTAGCCACCCAGCGATCGTCCTGGTCCGCGGGGCCAGCGGAGTCGCCACCCGCTCGGCGCGCAGCTACTGCAGCGGGCCCGCGCCGCTGGCAGATGACGCCCGCCAGCAGCCGTAAACGCCTGCAGCGGCTGATAAAACTCAAGAGCCTTGCGTTCGACGCACCGTCCATTTCTCCCGGTTATCGATACGAGCCCTATGAACGATCGCACAATGATTCGCACAGCGGCGCGGTTCACCCTCTGGTCTTTGGCCCTGGGAGTCGGTTTGCTCGCAGCCCCAGTCTGCGGCCAGGCACCGCCGGCGCCGGCGGACAAGCCTGCCGAACAACCTGCTGAGGCCGCGGCGGACAAACCGACGGACAAACCGGCCGAGGCTCCCGAGGAACGCAAGCTCAGCTTTGCCCGCGATGTCGAACCGATCCTGCGGGCTCAGTGCCAAGGTTGCCATCAACCGGCCAAGCCGCAGGGTGAATTCGAGATGACCAACTTTGCCCGATTGCTCGCCGGCGGTGAAAGCGGCTCGGCGATCGTCCCGGGCAAACCCGATGAAAGCTACCTCGTCGAACTGATCACGCCGGTCGATGGCCAGGCGGAGATGCCCAAGAAGGCCGCCCCGTTAGCGGCAGCGGAAATTGAAACCATCCGCCAGTGGATCCGCCAAGGCGCGGTAGACGATCGCCCCAGCAACACCCAGCCGCTCTACAGCCAGGACAATCCGCCGAAGTACAGCCAGCCGCCGGTCATCACGACCACAGCTTTCTCTCCCGACGGCAAGTGGCTGGCCGTCAGCGGCTTTCACGAAGTCTTGCTGGTCGATGCGACGACCTGGAAATTGAGCAAACGCCTGGTCGGGCTTTCCGAGCGCATCGAATCGGTCGCCTTTTCCAGCGACTCGACTCGGCTGGCTGTCACCGGCGGCTCTCCCGGTCGGATGGGCGAGGTGCAGGTTTGGGATGTCGCGTCGGGCAAACTCCAGCTGAGCCATCAGGTTACCTACGATACGCTCTACGGTGGCACGTTCTCGCCCGATGGCAAACTGGTAGCCTTCGCATGCAGCGACAACACGGTTCGCGCAATCGACTCCGAAACCGGTCAGCAGAAACTTTACCAAGGCGCCCACGAGGACTGGCCCCGCGCCTGTGTGTTCACGGCCGACGGCAGCCATCTGATTTCGGCCGGTCGCGATATGACGTGCAAACTGATCGAAGTGGCCACCGAGCGCTTCGTCGACAACATTACGTCGATCACGCCCGGGGCGCTGCGCGGCGGCATCAATTCGCTGGCTCGCCATCCGCAGCGCGACGAGATTATCGTGGGCGGTTCCGATGGCGTGCCGAAGGCGTATCGCGTCTTTCGCGTGACCGCTCGGCGCATCGGCGACGATTCGAATTTGCTGCGGCAGTTTCCCGCCCAGCCCGGGCGCATCTTCGCTGTCGCCACCAATGCCGACGGCTCGCTCTTCGCCTCGGCCAGCACGCTCGACGGCAACAGTAGCCTCCGCGTCTACAAGTACAACTTCGATTCGACGCTACCCGATGACGTCAAAGCCGTCATGTCGAAGACCAGCGGCGAACGCAAACCCGAAGAGCGCAAGTTACTCGAAGACTATTTGTCCAAGGACATCGCGCAGGTCGCTTCGCTCGATTTGCCCAAGACCAGCCTCTACACCGTCGCCTTCCATCCGACCAGCCCGCTGCTGGCGGCTGGCTCGAGCGATGGCCAGATCCATATTGTCAACGTGACCAGCGGGGCCATTGAGACATCCTTCTCGCCGGCGCCTGCGGCCGACGCGTCGGTTCAGCAAACCACCAGCGTTGCCTCGGCTCGCGACACGCACGGCTTGCCTCCGAAAACATCGATCGACCCGCAAAGCGAACGCGACCGATTGCCCAAGTCGAAACTGATCGGACTGGAAGTCGAACCAGCGCAAGTAGCCTTCACCAGCGATCGCGACTATGCACAACTGCTGGTCACGGCTGTCTACGAAGATGGCAAACGCTGCGATGTCACGCGTCTGGCTAGTTACACCCCTGAAGGTGATGGCCTGAGCGTATCGAGCAGCGGATTCGTGCGGCCGAAGCTCGCAGGCACCAGTGCGATCAAGGTCAGCTTTGGCGATCAAACGGGGCGGACGGTAACCGACGCTACGTTGCTGGCCGACGCCCGGCCGGTCGACTTCGTGCATGACGTCAATCCGATTCTTTCACGCCTGGGCTGCAATGCGGGAACTTGCCACGGTGCCCAGAAAGGTAAGAACGGTTTCAAACTCTCGCTCCGCGGATACGATCCGATCGAAGATGTCCGCGCTCTCAGTGACGACCTGGCGTCGCGACGCCTGAACACGGCGGCTCCCGATGCCAGTTTGATGCTGCTCAAACCGATCGGCGCGGTGCCGCACGAAGGAGGCGTGGTGCTCGCGCGCGACAGCGTTTACTACCAGACGCTGCGTCAGTGGATCGCCGGCGGTGCCAAGCTGGACGTCGAGTCTCCGAAGGTCAGCCGCATCGAAATCCAACCGTCCAAGCCAGTGATCGAACTGGAAGGCGCTTGGCAGCAGTTCCGCATTACGGCTTTCTACGCCGATGGTTCGCAGCGCGACGTAACGCGCGAAGCGTTCATCGAAAGCGGCAACAGCGAAGTCGCCAAAGCTGGCGATGCCGGCCTGGTAGAAGCTCTCCGCCGCGGCGAGGCGCCGATCCTGGCTCGCTTCGAAGGGGCTTACGCGGCGGCCACGCTTACAATCATGGGCAACCGCGACCAGTTCCAGTGGCAAGAACCGGAACGGTTCAACGCGATCGACGAATATGTTGCCCAGAAGTGGCAGCGGATGAAGATCCTGCCATCGGGCATGGCCAACGATGCGGAATTCCTGCGCCGCGTGACGCTCGACCTGACGGGCCTACCGCCAATGCCGACGGCCGTGCGAGCCTTTCTGGCCGACGAGCGCGACTCGCGGATCAAGCGCGCCGAAGTCATCGACCGCCTGATCGGCAGCCCCGATTACGTCGAGCATTGGTCGAACAAATGGGCCGACCTGCTGCAGGTCAACAGCAAGTTCCTCGGCAAAGAAGGGGCCGAGGGCTTCCGCGGCTGGATCCGCCAGCAGATCGAGGACAACGTGCCCTATGACGAATTCGCCCGCGAATTGCTGACCGCCAGTGGGTCGAACAAGGAGAATCCGCCCGCTTCGTACTACAAGATTCTCCGCGAGCCGACGGCCATGATGGAAAACACGACGCACCTGTTCCTGGCGATTCGCTTCAACTGCAACAAGTGCCACGACCATCCGTTCGAGCGCTGGACCCAGGATCAGTATTACGAACTGGCCAGCTACTTCGCTCAGGTCGGCCTGAAGCGCGACCCGGCCAGCGGCGATCGCAACATCGGCGGCAGCGCGGTCGAAGGAGCCC
>JBQCJB010000259.1:0-6443 GCA_051953155.1 Aureliella sp.
CTGCGCCTGCTCGCCGCCGCCCTCGTCGGGCGATTGCACTAACGCTGGTTGGCGACTGCTTGGCCGGCTACGGCTCCAACCCCTTTGGCTGCGACGTTGGAAGCGGGCATAATAGGCACGCCGCCGCCGACCGCGTGCGAAAAGGCGAGCAATCTTCAGATTCCCTATTTTCTTTTGAACCAGAGGCCGCGTGAATTCCGCCGACGAGTTGGCTCGCAGCTACGAGTGGTGCTATCGCGTGGCTCGGGCCAGTGGCAGCAGTTTCTACCGCGCTTTCTGGCTGCTCGAACGGCCCGAGCGCTTGGCGATGTTCACGCTGTACGCCTTCGCCCGGATCACTGATGACCTCAGCGACAGCGCGAGCGCCAACGCGGCTGGCGAGGCTGCACCAGCCAGCGGCCCCAAGCCCCGCCCAGCCGCCGGTGAGCCAGTCGACCGGCGCGCCGTCCTTCTAACCGCATGGCGCCGGCAACTCGCGCACCGCATCGCTGCATCAGCTGAATCGGCCGACGGCGAACTGGCTGAGTGCCAGCTGGCTGATTATCAACTAGCCGAACACGAGCTGGCCCAGTACGAACTGCTCTGGCCTGGTCTGAAACATACGGTCCGGACTTATGGCGTGCCTGTCGCACTGCTCGAAGATCTGATCACCGGCGTAGCCATGGACCTGCATCCGGTGCGCTTGCAGAACTGGTCGCAAGTCGATCGTTACTGTTATCACGTGGCCTCGACTGTCGGGCTGGCATGTACGTCGATCTGGCGAGCCGCCGATTCGCTGCCGCTGCAACAGGCGATCGACTGCGGGCTGGCGTTTCAGCTGACCAATATCCTCCGCGACCTCCGCGAGGATGCAGCCCGCAACCGCATCTATTTGCCGATCGAAGAACTGCAGCGTTACGGTTGCGATGTCGACTCCTGGCTCGCCCAGAACCCTCGCGGCGATTGGGTCGGGTTGGTCTCGAGCGTCGTCGAGCGGACGCACGCTCTGTATGACAGCGGCGCAGGTACCGTGGATCATCTCTCGCCGCGCGGCGGCCGCATGTTTGCGCTGATGTGGTCCAGCTACCGGCAATTGCTCGAGGCAGTCGACCGACACAAAGAGCAGCTGTGGACCCACCGCCGCTTGCGCGTTTCGACCACCCAGCGGTTAAGACTGCTGGCCGAAACGCTGCTCACCGCCCCCACCTCCAAGAGGCTGCGGCGTGGCAAGTAAACCGGAGTCGCTGGACAATCGCGGCGCGCCACCCGATCGGCGCGTGGTCGTCATCGGCGGCGGTCTGGCCGGCGCGTCGGCAGCCCTGGCACTGGCCCGCAGCGGGACTCGCGTCACCTTGGTTGAAAGCCGCTCGCGGCTGGGAGGCCGCACCGGTTCGTACACCGATCCGATCAGCGGCCAGGCGATCGACTATTGCCAACACGTCGGCATGGCCTGCTGCACCAGTTTGCGGCAACTGATCCAGTGGCTGGAGCAAGAACCGCTGTGGCAGGTGCAGCGCGAACTGCATTTCTATGGCCCGGATGGCCGAGAGCAAACGCTGCGAGCCCTCCCCTGGGTCCCCGCGCCGTTGCATCTGGCCCCTTGGCTGCTGCGCTGGCCAGGCTTGAATTGGCGCGATCGCCTCGGCGTTGCCCGCGCCATGCTCGCACTCGACCGAGTCCCTCTATCCGCGCAGCCCGCGGATACGGCGGACGAACTTGAAGACACTTCCGCGCTCCAGTGGCTGCAACGTCGCGGGCAGTCGGCGCGGGCGATCGCTTGCTTCTGGTCGACCGTCATCGTCAGCGCTCTTGGGGAGGAACTCTCGCGCGTCGGCCTGCTGGCGATGGCCAAAGTTTTCCAAGACGGTTTTCTGCGCGAGCGCACCGCCTTTCACTTGCTCGTTCCGCAGCGTCCGCTCGGCGAATTGTTCGGCGAGCGTCTGCAGCGCGCCTTGGTCGAAACAGGTGTGGAAGTCTTGACCGGCGTCGCTGCCACTGGTTTGAATTGGATCGCCCAGCCCGACTGGCCAGCCGCGCGAGCCGAGTCGGTCAACCTGGCCGATGGCCGCTGCCTGCAGGCCAGCGCCGTCATCGTCGCCGTTCCCTGGCACGCCGTCGAGCGGCTGATGGTCGATTGCCCCGATCCCGAAGTGAGGCGTCTGGCGCACGGAGTCAGCTCGCTCGAATCCTCGCCGATCAGCGGCGTCCATACGTGGTGGGAACGGCCGTGGCTGACGACTCCGCATGCCGTGCTGGTCGACCGCCTATGCCAGTGGGTCTTTCCTCGCCCAGACGAACCACGCGAAGCAGACGAAACAGCCTCCGCAGCCTCGCCCGCCGTGTCTCCATCGCAGTCACCGTCGCTCGCTCGCACTCGACCGTCGGAGCACTATTATCAGATCGTCATCAGCGCCTCGCGATCGCTGCCGCGCGGCGACAACGAAGCCGTTCGTCAGCTGATCGAGGCCGACTTGCGGGCGGTTTTCCCGGCGGCTCGCGCGACCAAATTGCTGCGCGTGAAAACCGTCACCGACCCTCATGCGGTTTTTTCGGTGGCTCCCGGCACCAGCCGGCTGCGGCCGCCGCTGGGCTCCCGCGCCGGCAATTTGATCTGGGCGGGCGACTGGGTCCGCACCGGCTGGCCAGCCACGATGGAAGGGGCGATTCGAAGTGGCCTCGCTGCAGCCCGCGCGGCCACCGACTTGCCGGCTCGATCGCAGCCGGGTCCGACGGACGCCTAAAACCTTCGCCAGCGGCTGCCTCTGGACCGTTTCTGGAATTGGACCTACGATTGTCCCTTCGTCCGACGGAGTTCGCCCGGATCCGCGACCGCGGCAACGGGCTCCAAAGCCCCACGAGAGACAAACCCAGCGCACCAAAATAGGTAACGGAGTGGGGAGTTGCGTGCGATGACTGCGACCAGGCGTGAGAAAAGTCCCAAGAAAATAAGTGGCCGACGGTGACTGGCGTGGAACAGCAGCAGCCCCCGGACGACGCGAAGTTCAACGCCGATCTTACGCAAGTGCTGGGCTATCTGAACTTTTCATCGGGCAAGCCCGACATCAAGACGCTCTCGGCGCTGAACCGGCTGTACGGCCGGGCGGTCCCGGGGACGCCTTACGAGGGCCTGCCTGCTTATTTGCAGATTCATCAATGGCTCGAGGATGCCCTGCGGGAATTGCCTGCGAGCAATCCGGCCTTCGCGCAGTGCCAGCAGGCCCAGGCGACGCTTGAGCTGGTGTGGCTGCAGTTTCTGCCGGCCTATCTCGATTTCCATCGCGACCTGCTCTTTCACCAGGAAGGCGAAGGTCTGTTCAACGGATTCTTCCTCGGCCGAGCGATCGAGGCGGTCCTGCAGCAAGGCGGTCCGTGGGACGAGGTCGAGCGGGTCCTCAGCGGCGCACTGGATCTGATCAATGATTATGTCGGTCACCGCCCGGTAGCGGTTCTCGAAGGTCGGCGGCTGGAGCCCTATCCGCATGAGTGGGTCCGGCCGATGCCGCTGTTCGTCGCCGGCGCCGGGGTGACGACCGGTCCCTACGAGCGAGTGATCGCGCTGGCCCTGCAGATCCTCAAGGAGAGCGAACCGAGTCTGTTGCAACGGGCCCATTTCGATTTGGAGCTCTTGGACGAACTGGCCTTGGACACGCGCGCCTACGATTTCGACCACCCGGTCAATCGCCGGCCCAATTATCACTTCGGCCAGTGGTATCCGAACCTAATTGACAACTCGGGCAATTACCGCCGCTTCGTCATTCAGCAAGTGACCCTCGACGCGCTGCTGGCGCGGACGACCGAGGAACATCAGTTACCTACCGATGAATTGATCCTGGAAGCAGCCGCCGTGTTGGCAGGTACGATGCTGATGGGTTCGGGCATCAGCGGCAGTGGACCGGGAACCTTTGCGTCGACGACGACCTTGGGCAGCCTGATGGCGCCGATCGCCCAGTACCGCGACGAATTCTACGAGCAGTTCTTGGATCGCCTCAGCGGGCCGCACGCCGAACGACTGCTCGAGGAGCAACAGATTCGCCGCCAGCCGTTGGGCGGCGCGCGGCAGCACTTGAACACTTACCTGGCGCGGCAGCGCGCCAGCCAGCTCGAACACGTGCAGTTGGCTCGGCTGTTCGCCCGCATGGGCCACGCCGCGGCTGCCAAGGAACAGTCCGATTTCGTATCCGTTCCATCGGCGCGGCTGATCTCGCACATCGATTGCCTGTTGACCTCCGGCAATCATGCGCTGCAGGCCGGGCGTTTGGACGACGCGGTCGAAGCCATTCCGCAAATCATGGACTGGGTGCACCGGGCCATCGGCTGTGGCGCGATCGTCGACCCCTGGAACATCCTGGGCTTTGCGGGCAATTTCTCGCGGTTCCACGGCCCAGACTCGGCGGTGCACGACCATCGCGTCGGCGACATCGTTGCCTTGACCGAGCACATTTTCGCCCTCGAGTCGCGCATCTGGCGCGAGGCCGCCGGAGCGGGACGCAGCGATCTATGCCAGGTGACCGAGCGTCAGTTCTGGGAACATGCCAACTGGTGGCGACAGTTTGCGGCCCACGAGGTCAGCGATGTCAACGCGACCGATCCCTTGGAAACCTATGAATCGGCCAAGCTGGTCGCGACGGCGCTGGCGCTCTGGCACGAAGGAGGCTCGGCTACCGGAGACGTGCGTTTCTGGGCGCCGCATGCTGAACTGTTCGATTCCCCCAAAGCCTACGCGCTGGTCGTGGAATCGCTGCTGGACCGCAACGACTTTATCGCGTCGATGGCGCTGCTGGTCCACTGGCTCAGCCAAGCTCAGCGCGTAGGTCTGCAGTCGGGAGGAGCATCGTTTTCAGATCTCGCCCGGCAGTGGCTGCAGCGACTGGAAACGCAGCTGTCGGAGCAACCCACCGGTCAAGCATCGGAGACGCCAGGCACCGCTGGCGCTGCCGGCGCCAGTAGCGGTGCTGGAATGAGTGGCAGCGCCGCGCCGCCGGTCCATTCGTGGTCAGTCGCTCAAAAGTTCTTCGACTACCTCGAGGCCAATGCGGACCAGTTCTGGCAAACGCCGACGTTCCAGCTCTCCTCGGGCAAGGCCAAGCCGCGGATGCGCGACCGCGGCGAGTTGCTGGGCGCCGAGGGCGACGACTTTGACCTGGACGACGAGGGGAGCGACGGCGCGAGCGAACTGTTCAATGCGGCCTACGACGACGTCGTTTATCAGGACAGCACCGACGACGGCGTCGAAGGGGAAACGGCCGAAGAAGGCAGCGACAACCACGACGAACTCTTGCAAGAGTCGAACCGCCTCGGGCAACATCTCACCTTCCTCAACGCGCTGGCACAGATGTGGAAGACGGCCGCGCTTAGCCCTCATTTGCGCAAGCAGATCGAGCAAGGGGGAGAAAGCGCCGAGCGTTCGTTGCAAGCGATGGAGCACTGGGCCGCGCAGGCCGCCAGCAACCGTTTGGGATTGCTCGAACTGCTGCAGGACGTGGCTGGCTACAGCATTTCCCGAGCGGGCTCCGATCTCGATGCCATGGGGCGTTACGATCGCCAGCGACTGCTGAAGGAATCGCTGTTGGAGCGGATCATTGCTACGGCGGTTGAGAACTCCGATGCCCGGCGAATGCTGCTGGCCACCTTGCACGGTAGTGGCTTGGCCAGCCGCGACGTGCTGAACGAGATTTCATCATTGCCCGAGGACGACCGGTTGTCGGTCGAGATCTTCGGTTACCTTTTGCATGGCGATGCGGAGCGCGTCGAACAGCATTTCGGCCGGTTGCTCGCCGCCTTGCGGACCAAGCGGCTGCTGTACATTCCGCTGGCCCGCGGTGGTGAGGCCGCGCAAATCTATTCGGTGCGTCTGCGGCGGCGGGTGTTATCGCACCTGCTGGTCTGGCTGCCGCGTCAAGGCTTGTTCTTTCCCGCCTGCCAGCTGATCGAAACGGCCCGGTTCATGGAACATCAGAACCCGGTCGGCTCAGGCGCGATTACCGAGTTCGACGACATGTTCAAGCTGGCCTACAAGGCAATGGTGCGGGCAGTCGTCAAGAACGCTTACGCCTGGCGCATCGCCGAGCTCGAAGGCCGCCCGAGCGACCAACCGCATCACTGGCTCGTGCCCGATCTGGACAAGCACGACGGGGACTCGCTGGACGAACTCGAACCGAGCGGCGACGAGTTGATCGCCGTGCTGCAGCAATTGACCGAAGTGCTGCTGGGCAGCTGGCTGGCGCACAGTCGCACCCTGCGGTTGAGCGTGCTGGAGACGGTCGACAATTCCAAGAGCTGGCGGCAACTGGTCGACTTCATCCAGCGGTACGGTGGCACGCTGTTCACGCAGAACTTTCTCAAGCTGGGCAACGTCCGGGCGATTCTCCACCAAGGCGTTGACCGCTGGCTGGACAAAGTTATCGAAGAGGGCACCAACGAAGAAGTTCAACCGCTGGTCGATGCCATCGAGGCCAAACTGATCG
>JBQCJB010000260.1:0-11412 GCA_051953155.1 Aureliella sp.
GATTATAGGTTCCAGCGATGCTCCGGTCGGCCGCGGCGCAGATCAACGCTCCGACCAGGCTAGCTGCGACAAAGCTGCGGTAGAAATGGCTCATGTCAGAGTCTCGAACTCGATTGCAGGAAATGGAAAAAGCGAGTCATCATCGTAACATCGGCGACCCGAGGCAGCAAAGCTGCGCGTCACCCACTGCACGCGTCACTGTCCGCCGGTGACCGGAGCGCCGATCACGCACTGGAGCGAGTCGATGTTCATCAGGCCGCCACGCTTTTCAGAGTTTTTGAAAACGACGAACAAGTCGTCTTGCCCTTGGCCCTGTTCCAGCGGGAACGTCTTGTCGTAAAACTTTTCCCACTGGCCGTTGACCTCGACGCTGGTCTGTCCGAGCAGTGGCCCAACGACGCTGCCTCGGTGGATTTCAATCGTCCCTCCAGCGCCCGCGCTGGCGACGCGCACCTTGATCGCGGACAGATCGTCAAAACGCACCTTCGAGAATTGTAGATAGCCGTCGTGCTCGATAGCCCCGACGAACTGCTTTCCCTCGGCATTGTCCGAGTTGAGTCGCTTGGCGCCGGCGATGGCGTCGGCCTCTTCGGCTTGCAAGTGCGGGTTGCGGAGCGTGACGGCACCGACGCCGATCAGTTTGGGAATGTCATCGCGGCCGAGGTCCGTATACGTGGCCTCAAGCCGGATCGAGCCGCTGGTCGGCTGCGTTGCGATGACGTTGTTAAAGCCATTGGCAATTGGATTCGAGGAAGCCGCCGTAACCGAGTAGACATACTCGACCATACTGCGAACTTCCGCGGGCGTGTGCTGCTGGTGCGGCAGCATGCCCACTTTACCCCATACCCCAGTCGAACCGTTCAGCACCCGCGCGACGGATTGATCGAGCTGATGCGGTTGGTCGCGATATTTGTTGGCGATGTCGACGAAGCTGGGTCCGACCAGCGGACGATTATTCGTGTGGCAGTTGAAGCAATCGCTCTTGCGGATCAGTGCCAGTCCCGGCGAAGTTTCCTGGGCACTCGCCTCGGCGGCTGAAGGGACGGGCACCGATTCGATGAACAGCCGGTTAGGCGCCATCGCTTCGATGAAGTGCCAGCCATCTTCTTCGGCTTGTTCGATGTCACTGGTACCGTCCTCCTTGTCGCGAACGACAACGCGAAATCGCACGTTTTCCCCCGGGACAAAGAAGTCGCCATCGCGCGGGGTCACGAATTCCACCTGAGGACGAGCATTGCCGACGATCACCGGCAGCGATGTCACGTCCGTCGCGCCGGCCGTGTCTTTGGCTTGCAACTCGATGGTATACACGCCAGGCGTATCAAATTCGATTTGAAACTGTTGCTTCTGGCTCAGAATCTGCCGCTGGGCGTTTGGCACCCCCGCGCGGATGGAAGACCACTGGAACTCGAGAGGATCGCCATCTTTGTCGGACGATCCGGCAGCGGACAATTCCACGGTCAGCGGTTCCCGGCCCACATCATTCTTTGCCTGCGCGACCGCGACAGGTTTGCGATTTCCGCGGATGTAGTCCAGGCGCACCAGCCGTGCGTCGCGGTTGACTCCCCAAGTCTCACCATACTCGATGACCAGCAGGGCTCCGCTGGCATCAAAAACCATGTCCACCGGACGCACGAATTTCATATCGGGCAAAAACCGTCCGATGCGTTCGACGTTCGACTGCTGGTCCAGATGGATCGCGTAGATGGCGCTGCGCGACCATTCGTACGCAAAGAACGTACGATCGTATTGCTCTGGAAAACGGGTCGTCGATTTCGCCTTGGGGTCGAAATAATACACCGGGCCCGCGCAGGCCGTTCGTCCGCCGCTTTCGAGCATGGGAAAGTCGGTCGAAGTCGCGCTCGGATAGAAGACCATCGCCGGCCTAGCAGGGGGCAACTCGGTGGCACCCGTGTTGTTTCTCGAACGGTTTACCGGGTGAGCCGGATCTTGCGGCGAGCCGATTTCGCCGGTGGCGAAATTGACGAGCGAATACGCGAAATTGTTGCCTATAAAATAGGGCCAGCCATAGTTGCCGGCTGAACGCGCCTGATTGAATTCATCGTAGCCGCGCGGCCCGCGCTGATTGTCTTGGCCAGCGTCGGGACCGACGTCACCCCAGTAAAGGTAGCCGGTCTTGGGATCGACCTGAATGCGCCACGGGTTGCGGCAGCCCATCACATAGATTTCTGGATGGCCGAGCGATTTGTCTTTGGGAAACAGATTGCCATCGGGGATCGAGTAAGTGCCATCGGCTTCGGGATGTATCCGCAAAATCTTGCCGTTGTAGCTCCGCGTGTTGCCGGCCGTGCGCTGCGCATCCCAAGGTTCGCGATCGCCGCGCTCATCCAGCGGCGCATAGCCCTGGGAATCGTTGAACGGATTCGTGTTGTCGCCGGTGCCGATGTACAGGTTTCCGTCCGGACCAAACTCGAGCGACCCGGCGTGGTGACAGCACTCGCGACGCTGCTCCTCGTACCTGAATAGCACTTTCTCGCTCTCGAGCACTAGCCGATTGTCGCGAAAATCAAAACGGCTAATACGTTGCCCTGGAAAGTCGGGGGGCGAGTATTGCAGATAGATCCAGCCGTTCTCTTCAAATTTGGGATCGAGGGCCAAGCCGATCAAGCCGTTCTCTTGGGCTGTGGTGACGTTCAGTTTGCCCACGACCTCCTGCCGGCCCGAGAGCGGGTCGATGGTCTTCAACACTCCTGCCAGCTCGATCAAAAAAATGCGCCCGTCGGCCGCGACGTCCAACTCCATCGGTTGCACCAGGTCGCCGCACACGACGGTGCGTTCGAAGCGAGTCGTATCGAGCTCATCGGCCCCTAAAATCGCTTTCTGCAGCGGCCCCGACCAAAGGCTGGCCATCGCCGCGAAAAACCAGAAAACGACCGACCGTGACGAGCTGCGAAACATGCTGGAACTCATGGAACAAGACGCCCCGACC
This sequence comes from Aureliella sp., assembly GCA_051953155.1. Taxonomy (GTDB): domain Bacteria; phylum Planctomycetota; class Planctomycetia; order Pirellulales; family Pirellulaceae; genus Aureliella. The sequence goes on from JBQCJB010000260.1 coordinate 2,951, forward strand.
TACGCGAGAAAGTGTTAATGAATCGTTTCCATCGGCGCCGTGTGGAAACCCGCCAACGATTGCTCAGGAAGCTTTCTTAAAGCTGTAAAGCGCCTCGTCCGTACGAATGAACATGACGCCGTCAGCGATGACCGGCGTCGCCATGATACGTTCGCCGAAGTCGTGAGAAGACAGCGTTTTCGCCTCTGCTCCCGACTTCAGCACGGTGATGACTCCGCGCTCGCTGGCAAGATAAACTTTGCCGTCGCCCGCGACCAGCGATGCATAATAGTTGCCTCGTCCCTCGGCGCGCCCCTGTGAGAGCAGTTTTCCATTGGCAATGTCCAGGCTGGTAACAATGCCGCTGTCCTTGACCATCGTCAGCACGCCGTCGTAGACCACCGAACTGGGAACGGTCGGGAGGCCGCGTGTATACGTCCAGCGAACGTATTGAGGTGCGAGGCTGCCGCGCGAACCGGGCTCCAACGCGGCTGCCAGGTTCTGCGCACGTTCAAAGACCAGCGCGTGCCGCTGCCATTCAAGCTCGTCGAGCTTTTCATCCTGGTTCAAATCGATGCGGAAAAACCGCTCCATCACCGGCCCATTTTTGGGCAGTTCGTCCTTGCCGATCAAGCGGTCGCCGTTCTTGTCATAGTTAGTCAGCGCTTCGGCATAAGGCTCCATCGAAATGCGCTCGCCCGGATCTCCTCCGGGCGTCCAGGTCGCGACGTAGATCAGTCCGTCGTGAACGACCGGCGTGCAATCGACGATTCGAGATAGACCATTGAACCACCACAGCTTTTCACCAGTCGCAGGATCGTAGGCCGCTAGTTGCAACGCGCCGGCCACCAGAATTTCCTTGTGGCCATCGCGCTCGAGCACGAAGGGAGACGAGTAGCTGCGCGTCGCATCGGGCCGGGAAACTTTCCAGAGCGTTTCGCCGGTGCGTTGGTCCAAGGCGATTAAAAAGCTGTCGACATCGTGGTCCTCGTTGAGGATGACTTTATCGTCCACCAGGATCGGCGAACTGGCGGCGCCGAACTCATCTTGAAACGGCCCCATCGGCTTTTGCCAAAGCAATTTCCCGTCCCAGTCATAACACAGCATGCCGTAGCTGCCGAAGAATACAAACACCTGCCGTCCGTTACATGCGGGCGTGGCGGTGGCTGGACTGCCGGTAGCATGCACCGGTTCGATGTGCTCAGTCGGTGCGACTTGCCGCCAACGGACCGTGCCGCTGGTGCGGTCCAGCGCAACCGTCGCGAGCTCCTGCTTATCCGCGTCATAGGTGGTCACGAAAATCGAATCGCCGCTCACGCACGGCGTCGAATGTCCCGGCGCCAGCGGAGTTCGCCAAAGCTGTTGGGCGTCTTTGGAAAAATCCGATGGCAGCGGTTGCTGTCCGGTGGCCACGCCAAAGTCATGCCGAAAGTACGAGACATCCTGTGCCACTGCGCCGGTGGCCATTCCGCAAGCAGCGACCGCCAGTAGCGCGCCCCATAGGCGTTTCATAACCTGCTCCTACGCACGACAAATGAGCGACGATCGACGAATTTCGAGAGCGTGTATGATAACAACTCCCGTGGCGCAGCGCCCGATGCGCTGCTTACAGAGTTTAATCAGCAGCGGCATGTCCGGCGGCGAAACGCTGGAGGGCTGACTGGGCGACCGGCGAGACCAGGAGCGAAAAGAATTGTTCGCGCTCGAGTCGCAAGCCTGCCTCGCGCGACTGCTCGATGCCCGCTCCGATCGCTCGCAAGATAGCTTGCTGGGCTTGGGAGAACGGCCCGAGATGCGCTTGGCGCCAGGCCGCCCATGCGGCTCTGGCTGCGTCGCGCGACAACGTCGCTTGTGGCGAGCCGATCGACGCGACTGGTTCCAGCGACCGCAGGAACGCAGTCACCGCGGCCTCGAACTCCGGTCTCTCCGCGGCTGCGTTGACAAGTCCCATCTCAACCGCTTTGCCAGCAGCGATCGCACGGCCGCTCAGCAGCATCTCGATTCCACTTTCCAATCCGATGGTTTCGATCAAACGCTGCGTGCCACCCCAACCGGGCATCAGCCCGAGCAGTGCTTCCGGCAGACCGAGCTGCGTTGCGCTCTCCGCGCACGCGAATCGGCAGCGGCAGGCCAAGGCCAGTTCGAGACCGCCACCGAGGCAAGCGCCTTCGACCAGCGCGACCGTTTGGTTCTTCGACTGCTCGATGGCCCGCAGCGCGTTTTGCCCGATGCACAAAAACTCTTGAATCTCGCGATCTTGCTTTATAGCCGCGATCCGTCGCAGGTCGGCGCCGACGGCGAAACCTGTGCGTTTGGCACTCCGCAAGACGATCGGCAGGCCGCGCGCACCGAGGGCGGCTTGTTCGAAAGCCTGGACGAGCTGGGCGAACACATCTTCCGACAGCACATTCACCGGACGGTTCGCGACGTCGATCCAAATGGTCGCGCGGTCCGGTTGGCTCATATCGAGCCTCACGTGCGTCGGCCCGTCCATGTCAGGCCTCGGCCTGCCGGGCCTGGATCGGCAGCCATCGCCGCGGGCTCGGCCCGATGTACTCGGCGGTCGGTCGGATCAAGCGATTGTCGGCGCGCTGCTCGAAAATGTGAGCCGACCAGCCTGAAATCCGCGAGATGACAAACAGCGGCGTGAACATGGGCGTTGGCACGCCCAGGCACCGGAAGGCTGCGGCTGAGTAAAAGTCCAAGTTTGGAAACATTCCCTTCTCACGCCGCATGACGTGTTCGATGCGCTCGCTAACCGGATAGAGGCGGCGGTCGGGATTCGAGTGGCACAAGCGCTTGGCCCAGGCTTGAATGACGTCGGAGCGTGGGTCCTTCTTCTTGTAGACGCGGTGGCCGAAACCCATGATCTTTTGCTTGCGGCGCAGCATCTCCAGCAAACCCGCTTCGGCCGCATCCGGATCGGCAAAGTCATCGATCAGAGCCATCGCCGCCTCGTTGGCCCCACCATGCAGCGGACCGCGCAGAGCTGCGATTGCGGCGGTTATCGCTGAATAAAAGTCGGACAGCGTCGAAGCGACCACGCGGGCGGTAAACGTGGAAGCGTTGAATTCATGTTCGGCATACAGGATCAGCGCCACATCCAACGCCCGGCGATGTTCCTCGACCGGCACCTTCCCATGCAGCAGCTCCAGAAAGTGTCCTGCCGTCGACGGCGCATCGCTCTCAACCGCGATGCGCGATCCGGAGGAATGGAACCGGTACCAATACACCAGCGCCGATGGCATGCAAGCCAACAGCCGCTCGGCGACGGGCAATTGATCCGCGAAAGTCGCTTCCGGCTCCAGACAACCCAGCATCGAACAGGCAGTGCGCAGCACATCCATCGGGTGCGCTTCCGCAGGCATCTGCTCGAGCACGATCTTCAGCCGATCGGGCAGCGACCTGCCGGCGATCAGCCGGCGTTGAAAACGATCGAGTTCCTCCGCATCGGGCAAGCGGCCGCGCAGCAGCAGATATGCGACTTCTTCAAAACTGGCGTGCTCAGCCAAGTCTTCGATCGAATAACCCAGATAGGTCAGGCCGACTCCGTCGATACCGACCGTGCTCAGGCGCGTTTGGCCAGCAACGATGCCTTCGAGTCCCGCTTGTCTCGGCTGGTTCATGGTTCTGCTCGCTGTTCGTCGAGTTTCTGTTCCGCAGCGTGATAGTCCAACAGTTCATAAAGTTGCTGGCGGGTTTGTAACTGGTCCAGGATCGAGGCCTGCGTGCCGCAACTGCGCAGCGTTTGGTAGGCCGTCTGAGCCGCGGCGTTCATCGCGCGAAACGCTGTCAGCGGATACAGCGCCATGGCAACTCCCGCCGAACGCAGTTGGTCGAGCGAAAGCAGCGGCGTGCGGCCAAACTCCGTCATATTTGCCAGGATCGGAACCGCCACGGCTTGCGAAAACTGCCGAAAACCGTCGAGCGTTTCGATGGCCTCAGCGAAGATCATGTCGGCGCCCGCCTCCACGTAGGCTCGGGCGCGAGCGATCGCCGCCTCGAGGCCTTCGACGGCGACTGCGTCCGTTCTCGCCATGATCACGAAGGCGGGATCGCGGCGGCTGGCAACCGCGGCTTGCACGCGAGCTTGCATCTCCCGGCTATCGACCAGCTGTTTACCAGGACGATGACCGCAACGTTTGGCGGCGACCTGATCCTCGATGTGGACGGCGGCCACGCCAGCCTGCTCGAGCTCCTGCACCGTACGTCGAATGGACAGTTCGCTGCCCCAACCGGTATCGATGTCCACCAGCAACGGTAAACTGCAGGCAGCCGTAATCCGCCGCGCATCGCAGAGCACATCGTTTAGATTGGTAACGCCCAGGTCGGGCAAACCATGCGAAGCGTTGGCCACTCCCGCGCCCGACAAATAGATCGCTCGAAAGCCGGCCTTGGCCGCCAGCATCGCGCACAGCGGGTTGATGGCACCGGCGATCTGAAGGGGCTGTTCGATCGTCAACGCATCGCGAAAACGTTGCCCGGGACTTGTGCCTAACATGAAACGCTGTTTCTCGGATTAGGGATGGAGCACCGTTGTTGCCAAAGCGTCCGGAGATCGTTCTAAATTCTAGCAGCCTCGGTCTCTGGCGGTGGCACAGCATGCGCCAGGACGCTTCGAGCAACCTTGAAAAGCCCAGCATCCCAACCTAAGCGGCCACAACATGGAACACTTCACGCGCCCCGGTCACCAAAAAGTCGACGCTGTTTTGCAGTTGATCGCCGAGTACACATCGAGCGTTCCGCAATTCGGCCAGGCAGCCTTCGATACCGCGCGGTGGTGTTTGCTGGACAGTCTCGGATGCGGCTTGCTGGCCCTTCAGTTTCCAGCGTGTACGAAGCTGCTCGGCCCGAGCGTCCCGGGCGCCAGCCTGCCGGGTGGGGCTCGAGTGCCAGGAACGCAGTGGCAGCTCGAACCGGTCAAAGCGGCTTTCAATATCGGCGCCATCGTGCGCTGGCTGGACTTCAACGACACTTGGCTGGCCGCCGAATGGGGACACCCATCGGATAATTTCGGAGCCATTCTCGCGCTGGCCGATTATCTCGACCGCAATCCCGGCAATCCCTGGCAGCCCGGGCGAGCCTGGTTCGTGCGCGATGTGCTCGCAGCCGCCATCCAGGCCTACGAGATTCAAGGCGTGCTGGCACTGGAGAACAGTTTCAATCGCGTGGGACTGGACCATGTGCTGCTGGTGCGAGTCGCTTCGACAGCCGTCGCTTGCCGGATGCTGGGTGGATCCGAGGAGCAGATTGCCGACGCGGTCAGTCTGGCTTGGCTGGATGGCGGCGCGCTGAGAACGTATCGGCATGCGCCCAATACCGGCTCGCGCAAAAGTTGGGCAGCGGGCGATGCAACCGCCAGAGGCGTCCAGCTGGCCCTGTGGACGATGGCGGGCGAAATGGGCTATGCCTCGCCGCTGACCGCCCAGCGCTGGGGATTCCAGGATGTATGCATGCATGGGAAGCCGATCGTGTTGAAGCGACCGCTTGCCAGCTACGTCATCGAAAACGTCTTATTCAAAGTTTCGTATCCGGCAGAGTTTCATGCCCAAACCGCCGCCGAGGCCGCCATGCAATTGCATGGCCGGGTGATCGAGCGGCTGGACGCGATTAGCGAAATACGCATCCACACGCACGAGTCGGCCATCCGCATCATCGACAAGCAAGGCGAGCTGACCAACCCGGCCGATCGCGATCATTGTCTGCAGTACATCGTGGCCGTGTGCTTGTTGCACGGCGACCTGGTTTCGGAGCATTATGAAGATGCGGCGGCGGCCGATCCGCGGATCGAAACCTTGCGGAGCAAGATGTCCGTCGTCGAAGACCCGCGTTACTCGCAGGAATACTTGGATTTGGATATTCGCTCGATCGCCAATCGCATCGAGGTACGTTTTCTCGACGGTTCGTCCACGGGGCCGGTAGAGGTAGAATTTCCCTTGGGACATCGCCGCAGGCGTGCCGAAGCGCTCGGGCCTTTGCGGAGTAAATTCGTGGAGAACGTCGCCAGCCACTTCGACCAGGCGCGCGCCGAGTCGCTGGCGGGCGGGTTCGATAGCGACAGCAACTTAGGCGACATGCGCGTTTCCGAATTCATGGACCAATTCGTCAACTGATTGCCGGACTCGCATTCATCTCGGAAGGAGCAAGCTTTGGCGACGCTGCGCGAGATTTCGGAAGCTATTGAGCGCGAAGAGCACCTTCTTCGGCAAGGAGGTGGCAAAGCGGGCGTCGAGCGGCAGAGGAAGCTCGGGCGGCTGCCAGTGCGCGAGCGACTGGAGAAATTGTTGGACCCCGGGCAGCCCTTCTTGGAAATCGGACTCTGGGCTGCCTACCAAATGTATCCCGAGTGGGGCGACGTGCCGGCGGCAGGCCTGGTAGCGGGCATCGGCTGGATCAACAGCCGACCGGCGATGATCGCCGCCAACGATGCGACCGTGAAAGCGGGGGCCATGTTTCCACAGTCGGTCAAGAAACTCATTCGTGCGCAAAAGATCGCCCATCGCCTCCGCTTGCCGATGATCTATCTGGTCGACTCGGCCGGCGTCTTCCTGCCTCTACAAGACGAAATCTTTCCCGACGAAGATGACTTTGGCCGAATCTTTCGCAACAACTCGGTCCTCGCCGCCGAAGGCGTTCCGCAGATTGCGGCGGTCATGGGCAACTGCATCGCGGGCGGCGCATATTTGCCCGTGCTATGCGACAAGATCCTCATGACCGAAGGCAGCCAACTTTGTTTGGCTGGGCCAGCCCTGGTGAAAGCGGCAATCGGCCAAGCGGTCGATCCCGAAGAACTGGGCGGGGCGGCCATGCACTCCGCCATCAGCGGCACGGTCGACTTTCGCGAAGCCGATGACGACGCATGCCTTGCGCGGCTGCGGCGGCTGGTCGATCTGCTGCCGCCACCTCCAACGCGTCCGAGCGGGGCCGCTCCTGAAAACGATATTTTAGGTGTGTACGAGCTTGTGCCGGCCGACGGGCGCGGCGAGTACGACGTGCGCGCACTTTTGGGCTCGATCGTCGACGCTGGCAGCTTCCAAGAGTTCAGGGCCGAGTACGGGCGTTCGGCCGTGACCGGTTACGTCCGCATCGATGGCCAGCCTGCGGGTGTGGTCGCCAACCAGCGGCTGCGCACGCACTCGGCCAAAGGCGAACTGCAGATCGGCGGCGTGTTGTACGCCGACGCAGCCGAAAAAGCGGCCCGCTTCGTCAACGATTGCAACCAGGCGCGCATCCCACTAGTGTTCATCCAGGACGTCCAAGGTTTCATGGTCGGCAAGGATGCGGAACAGTCGGGCATCATCCGCTCCGGCGCTCTTTTAGTGCATGCCATGAGCACCGCCACGGTTCCCAAATTCACCGTCGTCGTCGGCAGTTCCTTCGGAGCGGGGAACTATGCGATGTGCGGTCGCGCGTACGATCCGGCGCTCATCTTGGCGTGGCCCAACGCGCGGTACGCCGTGATGGGTGGTAGCCAGGCAGCCGATACGCTGCTGAGCTTGCGTGTCCACGATGCCACCAAGCGCGGCAAGCAGCTATCGCCGGCGGAGGTCGACAGCTTGCGCGAAGACATTCTCTCCAGATACGCTGAGCAAACCGATATTCGCTACGGAGCGGCGCGCGGTTGGGTCGACGCGATCATCGCTCCGCACCAGACGCGCAGCTGGTTAAGCGCCGCTCTGTCATTGATCCGGCCGGCTGAATTAATGAATGCCAACCGCCCCTTCGAGGTGTGACGATCATGATTCGAGTCGGCAACGCACAAGCGTTTTGGGGCGACCGCCCTTCCGCAGCCGCGGAACTGCTCAGCCAGAGTCCCGAACTCGATTTCCTGACGATGGACTACTTGGCCGAAGTTTCCATGTCCATCCTCGCCGTACAGCGGGAGCGCGATCCCCGCAGCGGGTTCCCACAAGACTTTGTCGAGGTCGTGCGCGGTTTGGCCAGCTACTGGGACCGTGGCGGTCGCTGCAAACTGATCGCTAACGCCGGTGGCCTTAACCCGCTCGGCTGCGCAACAGCCTGCGCCTCAGCTCTGGCGAGCGCCGGTTGCCGATCGCTGAAAATCGCGGTCGTCAGTGGCGACGACGTCTTGCCTCTGCTGCTGGACCCAACGGCATCAGACGACATCTTCCGCAACCTCGACTCCGGTCAGCCGCTGGCCGAAGTCCGGCAGCGGCTGGTGACGGCCAACGCCTACATGGGCTGTGCCGGCATCGTCCAAGCGCTCGAGGCCGGAGCTGACATCGTCATCACGGGCCGAGTCGCCGATCCGTCGATGGTCGTTGCAGCCTGCGTCTACTCGTTCGGCTGGGCGCTCGAGGATTGGGATCGGCTGGCCGGCGCCACCGTTGCCGGTCACTTGCTCGAGTGCGGTACGCAGGTCACCGGCGGCATCAGCACCGATTGGCTGGAGATTCTCGATCCAGCCCACATTGCCTTTCCGATTGCCGAAATTCACAGCGACGGCCACTGCACGATCACGA
>JBQCJB010000261.1:0-10381 GCA_051953155.1 Aureliella sp.
GGCCATGCGATCATTTTTCTTGGTGCGATCGCGCTTGTCAAATCAGCAGAATCGACAGCCTGGCGGAAGCGACTTGCTAAGCGTCCTCTTCCGGCAGGTCCTCGTCGAAATCGTCATCCCCGTCGTCCGCGGCCGGGAACATCTCGCTGTCGTCGGGCTCGATCTCGTAATCGTCCTCGAGTTCCTCTTCGAAATCGTCGTCGAAGTCGTCATCGAAGTCGTCGTCATCGAAGTCCCCGAAGGGATCCTCTTCGTCCTGGCCGTCGTCCAATGGCAAATCGACGCCGTCATCATCGGTATCGGCGTCGTCGCCCGTTTCGTCGTCCGACCACTGGGTCAACACCGGAGTCGGGCGAGCCGGCATCTCGACGCTCAGCGCCCCTTCGAACCAGTCATCTTCCTTAGTAAACACCGACATAGCAGTTGGTGAAGTCCTCGGCAGGGATTGAAGTATGGACATTTGCATTGGAACCAAAAAAGGCGCGGAATTGCCGACCGGTCAAGCCTGACCATCGGCGCCGCTGGGCTGTGCCTTGGGTCACGCACAAAAGTCGTCTACCGGAGCACTTTTGTCAACGTGCCCCGACCGACGCAAACCGAAAAAGTCATGCCGGTACATCGTGGCGAGGTACGCCTGCGCGGTCTTCGCTGTTGGAAACACAAGTTGCCAACACCAAGTCGCCAGCCACGTTCAACGTCGTACGGCACATATCCAGGATACGATCGACCCCCAAAATAATTGCAATGCCTTCCCCCGGTACGCCGACGCTGCGGAGCACGATCACGATCAAGGGGATCGAACCACCCGGCACGCCGGCTGTGCCAACTCCGGCCAAGACCGACATCAGCACCACCGTGACCTGCTGCACCAACGTCAGCTCGACCCCGAAGACTTGCGCGAGAAAGAGGACGACCACCCCTTCAAATAGCGCGGTGCCATTCTGATTCGCCGTCGATCCGACCGTCAGCACAAACTGCGAGACCTCCGGCCGCAGACCGAGATTGTCCTTGGCCACCCGCAGGGCCGTCGGCAAGGTCGCGTTGGAACTACTGGTGCCAAAGGCCGTAAAGATGGCTTCGCGAGTGGCGGCAAAGAAGCGGAAGGGCCGCATCTTGGCCACGAAGACTAACATCAATGAGTAAACGACGAACATCTGCAGCGCCAGGCCCAGCAACACCGTGCCGACGAACCGCAGCACGGTCAGCAGGATCTCCAGCCCGATCGTAGCAGTGATGGCGAAGACCAGACAAGCCACTCCCAGCGGCGCCAGTTTCATCGCGATGCCGATCAGCGTCATCGACACGTCGAACATTCCCTCGAGCACGCGAACCAGCGTTGCGGTGCGTTCGGTCGTCATCGTCAACGCCACGCCGACCAACAAGGCGAAGACCATGACGGCCAGCATGCCGTTGCCCTTGCTGCTGCCGTCGATCGCTCCGACCATTTCCTGCAGCGGATTTTCCGGCAGCATATCGAGGAGAATCTGCTTGAGCTTCTTGGCATCCTCGGCCTTCTCGACCGCTTGCCGGGCAGCGCTGCCGTACGACGTTTCCGCCGCGTACTGCCGCATCAACTCGGCTTGCTTCTCGGCGCTCATCCGGCCGGGCTTGAGCACGTTGACCAACCCCACACCGATGCCGACGCTGGCCGAAGACAGGATGAGGGTAAAGCCGAGCGTGCGCAGGCCGACGCGTCCGAGGCTGCGCAGGTCGCCCAGTTCGAGAATGCCCAGCGTCAGGGCGGAGAAGACCAGCGGTATGACCACCATGATGACCAACCGCAGGAAAACGCGGCCGACGGGGTCGGCGACGTTTTCGGCGATCCAGGCGACCCAGGCTCGCACATCGGGCGATTGCGCAGCGGCATAATTCGCGGCCAGCCCCAGCCCGGCACCGACCACCAGGCCGATCAGAATCTTGGCGTGCTGGGGGAGCCCGCGACGCTTGGCTGCTTCTGTCACGATGGCGGTTTACCCGTTATCTCATGTCTCAGGAGCCAGTGCCGCGCGACGCCCGCGCTGCCGAGAGAATCATTCTTTCTTGGCGGACATTCTAGCCAAGCGCTCGTTGGTGCGCCGCTTCATCGGAAAGAGCTTGCGGCGGCGGGCTCGCCCCGGCTCGCCAAAGCTCAGCATGTCATCGGCCGAGGGCTCGGCCGCTTCATCCTGAGCCGCTTCATCCTCAGCCAATTCGCCCTGAGCGACCTCATTCTCGGCAGGTTCCTCAGCGACTGTGGCGCGTGCGAGCCGGAGGTCGGCCTCGGCCGGAGTCGCCGAGCGCTCGGACTGTGACGAGGCGACGGCAGCACCGTTGCCAGCGGCGGTCGAAGGCGCGGCCTCTTGGGCCGGCAATTCCTCGAACAGGGCCGCAGCCCAAGGTCGCTCTCGAGCAGCAGGCTCGCTCACCGTCTTAGGCTCCCCGGCGACCACCGTTTTTCTGGCAGCCGCAGGCTTTCTGGCTGGCGCAGGCTCGCCAGATTTAGACGGTTCTCGCGCTGGTTCCGGCAGCGGTTGGCGGGAGCGCGCTGGACTGGCGGCCGGAGCTGGACTGGCGGCCGGAGCTTGGCTGGCGGCGGGGGAGGGACGCTCGGCAGTTGCCGGCTCTGGCGTTTCTTGGCCAGCGCTGGCCACCGATTTGCCCACGGCCAAGACTTCGGTCAGGCTGTCGCGGATCAGCAAGCGGTTGATGTTCAGCTCGATAGCCGTCAGCTGCGGGCCTTCGCTACTGGTCACGAACGTGAAAGCGATGCCTTCGCGGCCCATGCGTCCGGTCCGGCCGACGCGGTGGACGTAGTCATCGCAATCGAGCGGGATGTCGTAGTTGATGATGTGCGACACGGTCGAGACGTCGATGCCGCGACCGACGACGTCGGTGGCCACCAACAGATTCAGCTCGCCGGCGCGGAGGCTGCTGAAAACGCGGTCGCGATCCCGCTGGTTCATGTCGCCATGGATGCAGGCCATGCGCATGCGGCTGAGCTCGGGAATGCGCCGAGCCTCCAGTTGCAGCGCGCGGTGCAGACGGTCGGTGCCGCGTTTGGTGCGGCAGAAGATGATCACTTGCCGCGGTTTCTCGCGCTGCAGCAGTCCGAGCAGCAGATTGTATTTTTCGTCTTGCCGGACGGTGAAGTACCGCTGCTCGATCGATTCGCCGGAGACCTGCGACTGCGAACAGTTGATGCGCACAGGATTTTGCAAGTACCGCTCGCTCAGCTTTTCGATCGCCGGCGGCATCGTAGCGCTCAGCAACATCGTCTGGCGATCGGTGGGGCAGGCGCGGAGGATGCGTTCGATCGCCGGGCGGAAGCCGATGTCGAGCATCCGGTCGGCCTCGTCGAGCACGACGCACCACAGGTCGTGCAGTTTCATCGTGCGGCGGCCGATGTGATCGAGCACGCGGCCGGGAGTGCCCACGACCAGTTGGACTCCTTGAGCGAGTTGGTCGAGTTGGCGGCGCATGTGTTTGCCGCCGGCCATGACGACCGAGGCGGTCGGGCAACCGTAAGCCAGCTTGACCAGTTCCTGATGGACCTGTTCGGCCAGTTCGCGCGTCGGCACCAGAACCAGCGCCTGGGGATTGCGCGTCTCGCTTAGCGGGTCGAGCATTTCCAGAATTGGAATGCCGAATGCGGCCGTCTTGCCCGTACCGGTGCGGGCCTGGCCTACGATGTCCAAGTTTTCTAGTGCAGGCGGGATGACCTGGGCTTGAATCGAAGTCGGATGCTCATAGCCGGCTCGGCGCAGTGCGCGGAGCATGATAGGTGACAGATCCAACTGTTCGAAAGAAGTTATTTCCCTTTCGTTTACTGCATCCACTGTTAACAAATTTTCCCTATGATTGTTCCATGAAAGACGATTTGGGCGGGGGCGGAACGGCCGACAGCACCCAGAGAGAATGCGACCCGTGGCTTGACAAATGCTTTTCGCCCCATTGTCAACCTATCACGACTAGATTGCAATTGGGGGCTTTTTCATGGAAAATGCGCACGATTCTTGGCCGGCTGCCGCCCTGGTCTGGCTGGCCGCCCCAAGCCAAGACCGCTTTCCGGCCGCCCTCTCCGACGCGATCGCCAACGCCCACAGCGTCGAAATCGAAGACTTTCTCGGCCTGCTGCTAGCCAATCTCGACCGGTTGCCGCTCCGCCCCGCAGCGGCATTCGACTCGCCCAGCGAAGAATATGCGCTCGAGGAAGAGGAGACAAGCGAACCGGCCGCGGCCAGCCAGCGCAGCCGCCGCGCCGACGAACCGGTAACCACCGAGCGCGGCCAAGCCGGCTCGCGAGTGCTCGAGCGACTGCGCGTGCTGCTCCAGCTTGCGGCCGCCCGCGGACTGCGACTGCGCCTGGAAAGCGAAGGGGAACTGGCACCGGCCATCGATCCCGATTTAGTCGCCGACCTGGCCACGCAGCTGGTCGACGACAGCCCCTTGGCCGCGGCCCACTGCCTGCAGATCTTGGCGGCCCAAGGCGACCACCAGTCGCTCTCGGTCCTCTGCGGGCTGATCCAACGGCAAATCCTCGACGACGAACAGAGCGTGGCGGTCGCCTTGAGCCCGCTGTTTCAGTGGCCGCCGCCGGGCCTGGCCAGCGTTTTCGAAATGGTCGGCGAAGACATCTGGCGCTGGCAACTGCTCGGGCCGATGCTCGATCTGGCTGGACATAGTCTGCGCAAAGGCAAGCTCCGTACGCATCCGCTCGCCGACCAGCGAGCCCGGCTGCGCGAGTTGCTCGGAAGTACTGCCGAACGCTTGGCGCGCCTGGAAGAGAATCCTCAGCAGTTCGGCGACGATGTGGCCACCATCCAGCGCGTGCTCAACAACGCAGTGGCCCTGACCGTTTCGCTATGCGATGCGCTGGGCCTGATCGGCGACGCGGAAGCCGAGGGCAAACTCGCGCGGGCCATGGCCCTGTCGCATCGCCGCGTCCAGACCGAAGCGGCCGGAGCCTTGGCACGCCTGGGCAAACCCGAGGGGAAACGCCGCTTGCTGGAACTGGCCCAAGACCCGGCAGCTCGTCTGCGAGCTCTGGCCTACGCCGATGAACTCGGCCTGGACGATCCGCAATTGAACGACCTGCGGACACCCTTGGCGACAGCCGAAGCCGAGGTCGTCGCGTGGCTGGCCGACCGCGAACGGTTCGGGGTACCGCCGGCCGAATTGGAACTGATCGACCAGCGGACGCAGTACTGGCCCAGTTACGAAGAGCCGCAAAACTGCAGCCTGTGGCGCTTCACCTATCACTTTGCCAAAGGGGACTTGAGCAACATCGTCATCGCCGGCCCGCTAGTCACGGCCTTTCAAGCCGATCTGCGCTCGCTGGAGATCGATGACATGTATGCTTTGTTTGCAGGCTGGCAAGCTGAGCATGAAGAGATCTACGAAGTGCCCTCTGTCCAGTGCAACGCAGCGCAGCGGGCTGAAACCGAACGCTTGCTTCGAGACCTGGCTGGGCAGGGTATCGAGAATCTGCAGCCGCTGGCCTTGACCTTTTTCTTCGGCGAGCGGGCCGTGCTGGCCACCGGTTGGCGCGCTGGACAGAAAGTCTGTGCCGTGAGCGACGGCAGCGAATCGCTGGTCCAGCCGATCGACGATCGCCCGACCAGCCTCACGCCCGATCTGGTGTTGGCGATTTACCGCGGCAATAAACTTCTGCGCACGTTTAATTAACTGGGAAGTCGTCCACAGTGCTCCTTCGCAGAACCCTGCTCAATCGCAGAACTCTCCGCGGGCTGGCCATTTTGACCCTGCTCGTCGGCCTTGGAGCGGCGGCTTACTTTCCCGGGGCAGCGTACCTGCGCGAACGAAACCGCCCCAAGTTTCGCTTCCAGACCGTTGAGGTCGGCTGGCTGACTCAAAACGTCAACTCGACGGGCACGGTCGAGCCCGTGCAGCGGGTCACGGTCGGGGCAACGGCCAGCGGCCCGATTGCCGAACTGCTAGTCGACTTCAACGACCGCGTTCAAAAAGATCAACTCCTGGCCCGCATCGACCCGCGCATCTATCAGCCGATGGTCGAGCGCGACGAAGCCTTGATGCAGACGCGCGAGGCCGAGGTGCTGCGCGCCCAGGCTCGCTTACAACAAGCGATCAACGACGAGCGCCGCGCACTGGAACTGCGCAAGGTCCGCGCCGATTTCATCTCGGAGACCGAGGTCGATCAGCTGAAGTTCAACCGGCTGGTGCAAGAGGCTGAACTGAGCGTGGCCAAGACGGCCGTCGAACAGGCGCGGGCCAATCTCGATAACTCGAGAGCCAACCTCGAATACACCGAGATCCGCTCGCCGGTCGACGGCATCATCATCGATCGCAAGGTCGACGTCGGACAGACGATCGCCGCCCAGTTCCAGACGCCCGAGCTGTTCGTGGTGGCTCCGCGCATGGACGAAGAGATGCATATCTACGCTGCGGTCGACGAAGCGGATATTGGCTTGATTCGCCAGGCCCGCGACTCCGGCCAGCCGGTTCGCTTCAGCGTCGACGCCTATCCGGACCGCGTCTTCGATCAAGGGAAGATTCTGCAGATTCGGCTCAGCAGCACGGAGAAGCAGAATGTGATTACCTACCCGGTCGTGGTCGCCACGCCCAATACCGACCTGATGCTGCTGCCGGGGATGACGGCCAACTTGTCGTTCCAAATCACGCACAAAGAGGGCATCGTCAAGATCCCCAACGCGGCCTTGCGCTTTTATCCTCCCAAACGCGACTGGGTCCATCCCGAGGACCGCCCGATCCTGGACGGCATCGAGGAGGCCAACACGAGCCACAGCAGTCAGACGGCACAGATGCAAAATCGTTCGGCCGCCGAACGCGCCGAACTGGCTCGCCAGCGCGACCGGCGTCACGTGTGGGTCTCGCGCGACGGCTACCTGCGCGCGATCGCGGTCGTCACCGGCATCTCCGATAACCGCATGACCGAAATGGTCGAAGGCCAACTGCGCGAGGGGGACAAACTGGTCGTCGGCGAACAACCCAAGACGTAGTCGGCCCACACTGCTCTCTAGCTGCGATTACAGTGCGACGATCGCGGTTCCCCAAGCCAGGCCCGAACCAAAGCCACTCATCAAGACGCGACTGCCCGCCTGGCAACGGCCGCTGGTGAGCGCTTCATCGAGCGCGATCGGGATGCTGGCAGCGCTGGTGTTGCCGTAGCGGTCGAGATTCACGAACACTTTGTCGCGCTCGACGGCGAAGTCGGCCACGGCCGAGTCGATGATGCGGATGTTGGCCTGGTGCAGGATCAGGCAATCGAGGTCGGCCGGATCGAGCTCGGCATGCGCCAGACAATCTCGCGTGCTGTCGGCCACGATCCGCACCGCCCACTTGAAGACGGCCCGCCCTTCCATGCGCAGATATTGCTCGCCGGCCAGCAACCGCTCGGCGGTCAGCGGTTGACGACTGCCGCCGCCCGGAATGCACAGCGACTGCCCACCGCAGCCCTCGGCGCCGAGCGTGTAGCTAAGCAAGCCTTTGGAGAGATCGGCCGTCGGTCGCAGCAGGACTGCGCCGGCGCCATCGCCGAACAGCGGGTAGGTTTTCACGTCAGCCGGATTGATCGTGCGGCTCATCACTTCCGAACCGATCACCAGCGCGCACTTGGATGTGCCGCTGTGAACGAACTGCGCGGCGGTCACCATGGCGTACATGAATCCCGCGCAGGCCGCATTGATATCCATCGCCGGGGCGACGCAGCCGAGCTGACGCTGCAGATGGCACGCCGTCGACGGCGTCGGATGGTCGGGCGTCATTGTGGCGACGATGATCAAATCGATATCAGCCGCCGATGCGCCGGCCCGCTCGAGACACTGCTGGGCAGCTCGCAGGGCCAAGTCGCTGGCCGCCTCCGACGGAGCGGCCCGCCGCCGCTGCAAAATGCCCGTCCGCTGCACGATCCAGTCGCTGTCGCAGCCGAGCTGGGCCAGGTCGCTGTTCTCGACGATTTCCTCAGGCAAGTAACTGCCGGTGGCGGCGATTTCGATACCGGTAAGGCGTCCCATCGGGCTGCGGCCGCTCAAGGCACGCTGACGGACCACGGGGCGCGGGCCGTCCGAACCCAACGCATCGGACGCGACACTCGACATGTAACTGGAGCCTCTCAGACGAAGAAAACGGGGTTTCAGCCCACGAAAAAGCGGCCGGCCAGCGCTGTGTCGGTGGATTCGATTCCGGGCTAACGCGGGACAGCCTCGACACGCTCGGCCGCTGCCGTTCCGGGCCAGGGGGCGGAGGTCCCCATGATACCAAAAACCCGCAAAGCCCCAACCGCAACTACAAGCCTTTAACCGCACCTAGCGGCGACCGCTACGGCTTTGCTTGGCTGCCGCCTGCGCCGGCGGCTTGCCAGCAGCCGCTTTGCCGGGGACTCGTTTGTCATTGAACTTGGTCGGGCCTTTGGCGCCGGGAGCCCTGCCGACGCCTAGCTCCTTGCGTGCGCCGGCGATCGCCAGCTGGCGATTCGGATTGTCGGCCTGGCCGGTCATCTCGTACAGAAAGCGGCTCGGAAAGGTCGGCCGCGGACGGCCCCACTTCATGCGCTCCAGCGGCAGCGAAAGCGTCAGCTCGTCTTGGGCTCGCGTGACACCGACGTAACACAGCCGCCGTTCTTCGTCGACCTCGTCGGGCGTCTCTTTGATCGTACGGCTGTGCGGCAGGATACCTTCCTCCATGCCGACCATGTACACGATCGGAAACTCCAAGCCTTTGGCGCTGTGGTAGGTCATCAGCCAAACGGCGTTGCGCTGGGCCGCCTTTTCCTTCGGGCTGCCGAACTCGCGTCCGGACAGCGTCACTTGATCGATGAAGCCGGCCAGCGTCGGTTCGTCGGCTTCGGCCGAGTATTCGCCGATGGCGTTGACGACTTCTTCGACCGAAGCTTCGCGAGCCGCCAATTCCTCGGGCTCGGGGTACAGCCTGGCCAGATCGCGCATGTAACCGGTGTCGGCGATCAGTCCGCGGACGGCGTCGACCAGCGACATCCCGCCCGCCAGACCGCTGCGGTACTTTTCGACGAGGCTCAGCAGCCCTGCGCAGCCGCGGCGGGCGGCCTCGGGCAAACTACTGACGACCTGCAGACGGTGCATCATCTCCGAGACCGGTTCGCCCGCGGCCACGGCCTGCGAGAGCAGCGACTGCACCGACTTGGCGCCGATGCCGCGCGGCGGCGTATTGATCACGCGGAGCATCGAGACTTCGTCACGCGGGTTGTCGATGATCTTGAGATAACTCAGGATGTCGCGGACCTCTTTGCGATCGAAGAACGACTGGCTGCCCATCAGCACATACGGAACTTTGGCCTTGCGCAGCTCGGTTTCGAAAACGCGCGGCTGTTCGTTGGTGCGAAACAGGATGGCGATGTCGCGCGGTTCGCGGACTCGGCGATCGAGCGTTCGCTGGATCTCGTGCGTCAGCGAACGAGCTTCCTCGACCTCGTTTTTGAACTGCAGGACGCGCGGCGGCTGGCCGCCCATGCGACTGGCCCGCAGTTGTTTTTCGTGCCGATGATTATTGAAGACGATCAAGCGGTTGGCGGTCTCGATGATGGCGGCTGTCGAGCGATAGTTGCTCTCCAGACGCACGACCTTGGCCTCGGGCCAATCGTTGCGGAAGTTGAGGATGTGCTGCACTTCGGCCCCGCGCCAGCCGTAGATCGACTGGTCATCATCGCCGACGACGCACAGATTGCGATGCTCACCGGCCAGGTACTTGATGATGCGGTACTGCGACTGGTTCGTGTCCTGGTACTCGTCAACCAGCACATGATCAAAGCGGGCCGCTTCGGCGCGGCGGATCGATTCATGCTGGCTGAACAGTTCCTCGGTGACCAGCAGCAGGTCGTCGAAGTCGACCGCTCCGGCCAGCTTGATCGCTTGCTGGTAGCGCCGGTAGCCGCTGGCGGCGACGTGTTCGGCATCGGTGCGGGCCTCGTCAGCCGCCTTCTCGGGACGCACCCCCGAATTTTTCCAGCGGCTGATATGCGACAGCAGATCCCCTGGCCGCAGCATGCCCTCGTGAACTCGCAATTGACGCAGGGCTTCGCGAGCGACCGACTCTTGATCGCCGCGATCGTAGATGGCGAATTTCTCGGGATACCCCATGACGCGGGCATGCCGTCGGAGGATCTGCAGGCAATTGGAGTGAAAGGTACCGATGACCGGCGCGGGCGGGGCGGGGGTGCCGCGCGGCACGCGCCGCGGCTTGCCCAGTTTGTGCGTGACCCGCTCCTTCATTTCCTGGGCGGCTTTGTTGGTAAAGGTCACGGCCAAGATGCGGTCGGGGCGAATGCGGTGGCGGATGAGGTTGGCGATCCGAAAGGTCACCACTCGCGTTTTGCCCGTGCCGGCGCCGGCCAGCACGAGCAACGGCCCGCTCAGGGTTTGGACAGCTGCAG
>JBQCJB010000262.1:0-13678 GCA_051953155.1 Aureliella sp.
CTGCCCGCGAACTGTCGAGCGATCGGAAAAGCATGCGCCGCTTCTGGCGGCTGGTCATTGCGTTGTGCCTTGGATGCGTGTTGAGCATTCCGCTGGCCGAACGCCTGCATGCGTGGCACGAGCGGAGCCGTTCTCCGTCGGCTAGAGAACTCCAGTGGCAGGCTCTCCAACTGGCTGAAAGCGATAGCCAGGTCGGCGCCAACTGGGGAATGTTTGAAGCCTTTCGTCAGTTGCGCTCGATGCAGGCTGAACGTCTAGGTCGTTCGACCACTGGCGCAAGTTCGATCCAATTTTAGTCGGCTGCTAGATAAAAGAGCGTCTCGAACGCATCCTCTTGAGCAGACCGGCTGTTCCGAAAGCCCTTTTCAAACGCCACTGATCCGGCAGCGATTGCAGGCTCATTGTCTGCCTCGGATTCGTGCCGGTGGCAATCTGCGAACGAATACCGTTGGGCGTTTTCCGCGCCAGACGCTGTGCTCGGAACGCGCGCTAGAGGG
The DNA here is from genome assembly GCA_051953155.1 of Aureliella sp. Lineage (GTDB taxonomy): Bacteria > Planctomycetota > Planctomycetia > Pirellulales > Pirellulaceae > Aureliella. The sequence goes on from JBQCJB010000262.1 coordinate 498, forward strand.
AGTCGACTGATGAGCGATAACGAGCTGCGTGCATTGACGCTCGATGATGTGCTGTCGTTCAACGAAGAACTGCTCACGTTGGCCAAGACGGGGCTGCCTATCGAACTGGCCGTGGGCGACGACTATGCGGCTTTGTCTCGCAAGCTCTCCCATGCCAACGCCAAGTTGGCGCTCGAGGTGGGCCGCGGTCGTCCCCTGGAGGACGCGCTGGCCGAAGCGGTCGAACTCACACCGCAGTATCGGTCAGCACTCAAGACTTGGGTCCGTTGTGATCGGTCGCCCGAAGCGCTGGAAGGCCTGACCGGTGTGGCTCAAGGCAGGCGGCGGATCCAGGCAGATGTGGCGTACGCTCTGCTCCAGCCGCTGGTGCTGCTGGTGCTCGTGTACTGCGGATTCACCTACATGGTCTTGGTCAACGCGCCTCGGCTGGAAGGTATGTATACCCAGTTTTGGCACCCGCCCGGGCCGGGGTTGCGGGTACTATTGGCGGCTCGGCAAACGCAGCCGGTCTGGGGCATCGCCGTGCCGGTCCTGATTATTCTGGGACTGGTCTGGTGGAAGCTCGGCGCCGACAGATGGGACTTTCGCTGGCTGCCGTGGCGCACGAAGACGTTGGCAGCGCTTCGCAAAGCCAATTATGCCGAGAGCGTCGCCAGCTTGCTCGAGAGACAGCACTCGCTCGGACAAGCCCTCGCGGTACTTGGGCCGCCGCCGAGCGACGACACGTCGGGCCGCGAGGCCTATGCCGCGGCCACTCAGCGATTGATCGAAGCGGAACGTCATAGCGAGCCATTGGCGGTGCACGATCCGGCGCTCCAGCCTCTGCCGCCGCTGCTCCGCTGGGCCTTTACTTCGGGGCTGACTGGAACTGCCCTGGCCAATGTGCTTCGCTTTGCAGCGCGAAACTATTTGGAGACCGCGCGGCGCAAGCTCTCCTTCTGGCGCGTGTGGTTTCCGATCATCCTCGGTTCGCTGATCGGTGGCTCGCTGGTGCTGCTGTATGGATTGAGCCTCTTCTTACCGATGGTCGAATTGCTTCGAACACTGACTCAGCCGTAAGGAATTCGCCAGATGCCCAGATACATTTACGAGGCGTTTACACCGGCTGGTGAGACGCTCCAGAGCGAAATCGAGGCCGCGAACGTTTCTGACGCAGTTCGCCTACTCCAGGACCGTGGGCTGTCCGTCCAGTCGATCCGCGCGGTCATTCAATCGCCAGACATCGGAACCGAATCAGGCGAGCGGTCGGCATTCGTGGAACGGCTGGAAGCCTCATTGGCCCACCGCGAACAGCTCATCCCTGCCTTGGAAGCTTTAGCGGCCGAAGCCGCGACGCGTGGGGCTCGGCATGACCTCGACGAATTGATCGCGCGGTTGAAACGCGGTGCGACTGCCGAAGAATTCATCCGGCACGAATCGGCATCCTCTTGGTTGCCACTGTTAGCCGGCGGCGTATCTGACGAACTGGGGCGCAGCGGGTTCCTGAGATTTATCTCTCAAGCAGCCCGTGAGAGCGAAAGCCGAAGCCGTCGCCGCCGTGCATTGGCTTATCCGATCGCTATTTTTACGCTCTGCATGCTGCTGATCGTCATCTTGCTCTACGCGGTGGTCCCGATTTTTGCGGACATGTTCCGCGATTTCGGATTGAAGTTGTCCGGTCCAACTCGCGCGCGGGTCGGCGTCAGCGATCAGATGTTTGAGCGACCGCTCGTATCGCTGGTGGTGGCGATCTCCGCGATCCTGCTGGCCGTCTTTCTCATCCGAACGTGGCGACGGTATGCCTTGACGACCAGGTTTTTTGGCTTGTTCACCTCGGGCAGCACCGCCAATGTTGTGGCGATGGCCCGGTTTACAGGCACGCTGAACGACCTGCTTCAGTTAGAAGCTCCGCTGCCCGATGCGCTGCGGATCGCTGGCCGCGCTACGCAGCATTACCATTTCAAACGCGCGGCCGAGCGCCTGGCGGCCGACATCGCGCGCAACCAAGCGCCCTCCAGCTCGGCGGTCGCGCACAACCTGCCGCAAAATGTGCTGCGCGCATTGTCGCTCGGCGCCGACGGTCGGCCGAACCTGCCACTGTTGGCCGAACTGTCGCAGCTCTACAGCGATCGCGTCGACGAACGCTTCGACTGGTCAGCACAGCTGGTTGGACCGACTGCGATTCTATCGATAGGCGTGGTGGTTGGCTTTGTCGTCATCGCACTGTTCGCGCCGCTGGTCAACATGGTTTCAGCACTCTTTTGAACCCGAGGGCGGGGCAGATCGTCATGAGTGATAACTGGTTTCCCACATTTCGCCGCTGGTTCGAAAATCCGAATTGGCGACCGAACCGCGACGCCTTTCCAAGCCTGGCCAAGTGGCTGGAACTGCGCGGGCCGACGTGGCGCGTCTCGACCTGGTGGCCTGGCGAATCCTTGCCCGCCAAGCAACGCTCGCTGTTGCATCTGCTGCGCGTCGCCCATCGCCAGCGCCTGGAACTGGCACCGCTGGTCGAGAACCTGGCGATCGAACATCGCGGGTTGTTTCGCCGAAGCCTGAGAAGGCTGGCCAAACGCCTGGCCTCTGGCACGGCGCTGGTCGACGCCCTCGAGCAGACTCCCGATGTGCTCGATGATAGCTCCGCCTTGGCCATTCGTTTCGCCACCCAGTCGGGCACGCTTTCGGAAACCTACGACCAGTTGCTGCAGGTGCCGATGTTCGATCTGACGCCGCAGCAGCGCGGTCTTCGGCAGTTGGTCTTTTACTGGCTCATTCCGTCGATTGCTTTAGGCTCGATCATCTTTTTCGTCATGCTGATCATCGCGCCGACGTTTTCGAAGATCGCTGACGATTTCGGAATGGCCGACGCGCTGATCCCCGGCCCCTTTCATCTCATGCACCACTTTTTCCAAGCGGTCAGCCGCTGGTGGGTGTTGTGGTTGCTTGCGGCACTGGTTCTGGCATGGTTGATCTTTGGCGGCGGGCCGCGACGTTTCTTCCGGCGCGCCCTGGCAACGCGTTTCTTTCGTCCGGTTGCACAGTTGCGGTCGGTCGAGCTGTTTCGCTTGTTTGCAACTGCGGTCGATGCCGGCCGGCCTCTGCCGGGCGCGCTGTCGACCTTGGCCCGCTACCACTTTGACCGGCAGCTGCGGTTAAAGCTGCTGTATGCGCGGAACGAAGTCGAACAGGGCGTCGACGTCTGGACCAGCCTGGCGGATGCGAAACTGCTGACGCCGAGCGAGAGCCAGGCCTTGGCCAGAGCCTCGTCCAACGAGATCCGCAGTTGGATGCTCCGGCGGTTGGCCAGTTGGAAACTGGCGGTGCTCCACCGGCGCATGGCCACGCTATTCAGTTACTTGCATCCGGTGATCGTGCTGCTGTTTGGCAGCGTGGTACTGATGATCTGTCTGGCGATATTCGGCTTTCTTACCTTCTTGATCAGTTCCCTTTCTTAGAGGCTGCCCAGCGATGCAACCAGTCAACGAAACCCGCCGACGCGGCGCCATGACTTTTGAGTTGATCGTCTCGGCGGTACTACTGGCCAGCATGATCGGGGCTTTGGCTCCGATGGCTGTGCACGTCAGTCGTCTTTCACAAGGCACACGCCAAGTGCGATTGGCTTTGGGCGAACTGGCAAATCAGCTCGACCGGTTGACCAGTCTGCCTAGCGACGAGCTCGAGAAAGAACTCGCCGACCTGGCACCGACCGAGCAAGTCCGCTCGGCCTTGCCCGAAGCGGTGCTCGCCGGCGAACTGATCCGCAATGAAAGCGGGACGCAGCTGAAGCTGACCATCGATTGGCAGCGGCCAGGCAATGCCCAGCCCTTGGCCCTGATTGGTTGGGTCGATGCTCGCGGCCAGGCCGATCGCGATGCACCGGAAGAGTCCCCAGAGAATCCTCAAAAAAATTCCTCGGAACCAAAGGACGCGTCACTGTGAGAAAACGCAGAGCTTCCATGTTGATCGAGATCGCCATTTGCATGTCGATCGGCAGCTCGCTGGTGGTCTTGGCCATCGGTGTCGCGCACCAGGCGATGACGATGTCCAGCCGCGCGAGTCGGCAGGTCGATCTCGGTCGCACCGGCGCCAGGCTTGCCCAGCAGTTTCGCACCGATGCTCACCTGGCCTCGCGCGTAGAGGTGGAAAACGATTCGCAGACGCTGCGTTTCGAACTGGCCGACAAGCGATCGCTGGCCTACTCGATCGACGGGAGCCGCCTGCTGCGGCAATCGTCCTCCAGCGGCAATGCGCCGGAGCAGCCGATCGAGCGCGAAGCGTACGACTTCGGCGCGGGATGTCAGATTCGTTTGGCCACGCTCGACGATCCGCCCAGAGCCGAGTTGGTCGTCGTCCGCGACTCCGGTCTGCATGGTGAGGACCCGCGACTGGAGCTTCAGTTGGTGGCTGTCGTCGGCAAGCTTATTCAGGCCGAGCAGCCAAAGGGAGACGAACCATGAAACGCACATCGACTTCACGCCATGGCACCATCATCGTCTGCGTGTTGGCCTGCCTGGTGATCGTGACAGGTTTGATTGCGGCTACGGTGCGAAACGTTTTGCACTCGCGCCGGCAGGTGCGGCTGGAACACCAGCTGATGCAGACGGAACTGCTGTGCGAGGCCGGCGTTCGACGCGCGGCGGCGCAACTGAAAACGTCCAGCGATTATCGCGGCGAAACCTGGTCCCCCAAACTCGATTCGGTCCCTTGGAACGAGGCCGCAGTCGAGATACGCATCGAGCGCCAGGCCGACGCAGCGGCCCGACGCGTCGAAGTGGTCGCCCGAGTCGGCTCCGAGCCGCTGGGCATCCCGCAAATGCAACGCAGTCACACGTTCACGGTGAACGAAAAAGGTTCAGATGAACCCAAGAACGAAGAAGAAAACGCCTCAGCCCCTTCCTCATCGGAGAAAACGTAATGTCTACTTCTACAAGCCATTCGAAGCGGCGCCCGCTGCGGGCGTTCACGCTGGTCGAACTGCTGGTGGTTATCGCCATCATCGGCATCCTGGTTGGACTATTGCTGCCAGCAGTGCAGGCCGCACGCGAGGCGGCTCGCCGCTGCCAGTGCTTGAACAACCTGGCGCAGCTCGGCCTGGCTGTCCACAATCACGAATTCAATACCGAGCACTTGCCCTCGGGCGTCATCAATCCCGACGGACCGATCCGCAACGAACCGATTGGCCAGCACGTTAGCTGGATCGTGCAAATCCTCCCCTATCTCGAGCAGTCGGCGCTTTACCAACACTTTGATCAGGAAGCGGGCGCCTATGCACCGGCCAATCTCGATGCCCGTCGGGTGTGGGTGCCGACATTGCAGTGCCCTTCCAGCCCGATCGGACCGGATGTGCACGATCCAGAAAATTCGTCCGTGGGCCTGTCGATGTATGCGGCTTGCCACAACGATCGCGAAGCTCCGATCGACGAGGACAACAACGGCGTCATGTTCCTCAACAGCCGTTTACGGTTCAGCGAGATCCGCGATGGATCGAGCCAGACGATCTTTATCGGTGAAATGGATCCCAGACCCAACAGCCTCGGCTGGGCATCGGGCACCCGAGCCACTCTGCGCAATACCAGCAGCCTGCAGCAGTTGTCCTACCAGACCAATCCGGGTGCTCCACAGCGGCCGGCCGAAGCTCCTGGATCGCTGACCGTCGGAGGATTCGGCAGCTTTCACACCGGCGGCTCCAACTTCACTTTTGGCGATGGCTCGGTGCGTTTCCTGTCGCTCTCGATCGACCCGGCCGTGTTCCGCAAACTTGGCAACCGAGCCGACGGCGAACTTCTCAACGATGGGAACTGGGCGTTTTGATATTCGACCGACTAGCCCCCGACCATTCGCGGGCGCTTACTGCCAAATGCCGCGAACGAACCAGCCGCAATCGAGCTGCCGGCCGGCCGTGTCGCTGAGCGATAACCGGCCGCTCTCGACGGCCGGCAAACTTCGACCGGCCTGTTCGAGCAGGCCGGCCAGATCGATGGTGTTCTCATTCAAGTCTTCGCTGTGCCCGGTCAGAACCAAAGCCGCTGCCTTCGTCGAGAGTAGGCCAGAGCAGTCGGCCAGCAGCGGCTGCAGATCGCGGTCGATCTGCCACGGTTTGCCCTTGGGGCCGTGACCATAGCTGGGCGGGTCGAGCACGATTGCATCGTACTGCCGACCGCGGCGGACTTCGCGAGCCGCAAAACTGCGGGCGTCATCGACAATCCAGCGAATCGGCGCGACGCCGAGCCCGCTCAGCTGGGCATTGCGGCGAGCCCACGTGACCGCCGGCGCCGACGAATCGACGTGCACGACCTCCCAACCACGCGCTGCCAAAGCGAGACTCGCACCGCCTGTGTAGGCGAACAGATTCAGCAAGCGCGGCGCTCGTCCGCGGCCTGCGTCAGGCAGCTCGGAAAATCGCTCCGACAACCAGCGCCAGTTGAGAGCATGTTCGGGAAAGAGCCCGACATGTCCAAACGGTGTCAGCCGCAGTTCGAAGATGGCGCGTTCGAACTCGACCCGCCAATCGGTCGGCAGCGAGCTGGTGCGCTCAGGCTGCGGGGCCTGGCCATCGATGCAAAGATCGGCTTCGCGCCATCGCTGCGCGGCGATCAGCCGCTGACCAGAGGCCGCCGGGCACGGGCGATCGAGGATGACTGAACCGAACTGCTCCAGTTTGCGGCCGTTGCCGAAGTCGAGCAACTGGTATTGGTCGGGTTGCCACAACTGCGGTGACGACACTTCGCTTGCGCCTTAGGTTTCCAGCAGTGACAACAGTCCGAGGCCGTAGAAAGTGTATTCGACGTCCTGCGCGGGATCGAACTGAAAACCGCAAAAGCCACCGCTCTCGCGCTGCATGCTCAGGACGTATTGGCGGGCAGCCGCGCGGTCGATCTCGTCCAGCCGCTCGATATCGGCCAAGGTCACACAGGCGGTGAAGGTGCTCAGCACGTCGGGCAACGGAATCCGCGTGTTGGCTTGCCAGCCACCCTCGTCGGTTTGCAGTTCGACCAAAAACTCGGCCGCCGTGTCGGCGATCTCTTCGGTCAGGCATCCGAGCACTTGCAAAGCGCCGATCGCGGCGGCGGTGGGATTGGCGCCGGAACGTTTACCGACGCGGACTTCCAGAAATCCGCCGTCGGCCTGGCGTTGGCTGAGCAGAAACGCGCTGATTTTCTGCGGTTCGGGTATCGGCTGCTCGATCAATTCCAGGCACAGCAAGACCAGAAACGTTTGGTAGGTGCTGCCGACGCGGCCTTCGAAGCTCTTGCAGTAACCCCCATCGTCGCGCCGCAGCCGCTCGAGCAAACTGGCCAGTCGCGCCGACCACGCCGCTTGGGCGCCGGCAAACGCATCGACGCCGCACGAAGCCTCGATCAGCTTGGCGGAATAGACCAGCGACATCAGGTCGACCAGCGTTTCGTGAGTCGACAAACGCGACTGCAGGAACGCACTGGCCCGCTGAGCCAGATCTCCCTCGAGCAATCCGAGGATCGCCAGCGTGCGTAGCGCAAAGCTGGTGTAGTACAGATCGCTCTCTCCCTCCCGACCACCCCAGCCGCCATCGCCCCGCTGTTGGCCGAGCACATAGTCGGCATGGCGGCGCTGCAGATCCTCGGGCAGACGAGCCGCACCAATGGTCAGGCGCAGCGTCAGCCGTTGCAGATAGTTGAAAACCAGCCCGTCCATCGTGCGTTACTCGCTGAACTCGCTGATCACATATCGTTCGAGTCGGGTGCGGAGCGGTTCGGGGATGTCGATCGATTCCAGAGAGCGATCGGTGCCGACGTGGCAGCAGACGGCCACGGTTTTACCGCTGGCAATCTGGCGGCCCTGGCAAGTGAACTGGAAGAGGTAAGTCACGCTGCGGGCGCCCAGTCGCGAAATGTGCACGCCGATATCGAGCACGTCCTCGAACTGCACTGCCCCTTGAAAGTCGCATTCGACGTGCACGCGCGGCCAACTCAGATAGCCGGTCTCGGCATGAGGCATCATGACCGACCAATTGAGAGTGCGGAGCAGATCGTGCTCCGCCTGCTCCATATAGCACAAGAAAGCGCTGAAGTGTGCAATGCCGGCTGCGTCGGTCTCTCGGAACTCGACGCGCCGCGTTGTGATGAACACCTCAGCCATCGATCCGTTCGCTATTCGCCGCTGTAGGGCATCAGCGCCATGAAGCGAGCCCGCTTGATTGCAGCGGTGATGGCGTGCTGGCTAACGGCCGAGCAGCCCGTCTTGCGGCGACCGACGATGCGGCTGTGCCGGTTGACCAGCTTCTTGAGCAGGTCGACGTCTTTGTAATCGACGTACATGGGCCGTGGGCGTTTGCCATCGACGAACAGCGGATCCTTCTTCTTGGTCCGCGAACGGATTCGCGAACGCTTCCGTGCCCGGCTCTTGGCCGTCGGCCGTCGACGCATCGTTGACATAAACTACCACCTCGGTTTCAGGTCAAGCTAAACAAATGCAAGCTAGTAATCGAATTCCGCTGGGAAAGACTCGGTATTCTATCCGAATCCAGCCGGGCCACAAGGCTAGATTCGACTCTGGGCGTCCCCATTTATCGACTCTGTGCGTCCCCATTTAGGGCCGCAGCAGCGCCGCTGCTTCGGCGTAACTGCCGCTGCCCGGCTACTCGGCCACGGGCCGGACGTGCGTTTCCCAAAAGTCGGGCTTTGTTTCCGCCAGTATTTCCGCGATGGCTCGCCGGTCTTCGTCGGCCAGCTTTTCATAGCCTTTGACCGGTTGATCGCCCAGCAAAATCGTGTGCAAACGCTGGCCAATGAAACTTTTCACCCGCTCGGGCAGCGCCTCGAACTGCTCGGAGTAGATCAGAAAACTGCACGGATACTTGAAGAGCCGCTTTTCCAAATCCAGCTGGTACAGCGAACGCCCCTTGGCGTCATGCGGGCCCCGCTTGGAAAAGGTCTCGGCAAAGGAACTCGTGCCCCGCACCGGCGAGCCGAGCGGGAATTCGTCGGCCATCAAAAGATAACGCACCAGTTTTTCGCCGATCGACGCGATCCGACGCCCAGTCGATTCGCTTTCATAGTCGAGCGGACGATCGAGCGCCTCGTTGATGCCGCGATCTTGATAAGCCGCCGTGCGAGCTTCGTAACCCGCGCGGGTGATCCAATTGTGCATCTGCGTCTGATGCTCCAGCACCATCAGAGCGACCAGGTCGCTGTCCTCGGTCAGATAAGCCCCCGAGCGCACGCGGCCGGGCAACCGAGTCAGATTGGCTCCCTCGTCCGGATCGATCCAGCCGGGGCGCGATTCGTCGGTGCACGTGACGTTGCCCAAGTGACGCATCTCGCCATGCGTGCCAGTCACATACCAGCCTCCCCAGCGCTGTTCGAACGGGCTGCTGTGGTCGGTCACGAAAGTCGGCGAGCCAGAGACGAAGCGGCCCGCCGGAGTGCTGTAGACCGAACGCACGACGAATCCGGGCACCCCTTGCGTCCGCGAGGAAGCATGGCAAATCAAGCATTGCCCCTGATCGCGCAGGACGCGCGATTGCCCCAGTGCGTTAGGCTCGATCGTATAAAACATCGCGCCTTGCTCTTTATCGGTAGCCGCCAATTCGATGATGTCGCTCCCCTGCACCCAGCCGACATAGGTGTCGTCGTTGAAGTACAGGGCTCGCGGCCGCCCGGGACTGATTTTGTGCAGTTGGAAACTGGTCTTGGAGAAGACCAGCGTTTGCGAATCGATGGGAATGTCCAAGGCCTCGAGTACCGCCGGCAGCAGTCCGAATTTTTCATCTTCTTTCAATTCGAGCGTGCCGCCCTCGAGGGCTTTGGCTAGCTGGGCAACGCGGTCGGTCCCGGGCCGCTTGGCGTAATCGATCGGCGGGCCTTCGAAGTCGAGTTGAGCTCGGGCCTGGACTGCGCAGCCGACCACCACCGCTGCCACTATCGCCGCCATCGTCTTAAGCCCGGTCATCGCATGCACTCCCCACGCGCCAAGGTTACCGCCGCAATTCTGTACGTACATGTGTAGTATACGGCGATGCGGGATTGGGTGCAAACGGAAAGTGAGTCCCGCGGCAGCGCGCCTGAAGCGGCCGGCGCGCGGGACTTGGACTCGCACTATCGCAGAGTTTGGCGCCTGCCGCACAGCGACGTCATGCGATATGGCGCGAAAGCCGAGACAGCCCAGAGGGCTGTCCTACTTGGCGGGAATTATCACTCGAGCTTGAACTCGAAGACGTTTTCGTTGCTGGCCTTCACTTCGCAGGTTAGCGGAGTGGTTTGGGGACTGCTGTACTTCGCGGGCAGCAGTTCCTTGGCTTTGGGTGGCGGCTTGCGGGCGGCCACGGCAGCTTGCTCCATGCTCAGGTCTTGTCCGTCGGGGCTGAAGCCCGGATCGGCCTGCGACGCGCCGGCCTCGGTCTTGATGACCACGACTTTGTAGTTGCCCGGAAACGCGCCGGGCGAACCCTGAGTCAGCAGCTCGAAGGTGCCGTCGGCCTTGGAGACGGCTGTGGCGGGACGCGCGTTGTTGTCGCCGACCAGCGAGATCATCGCGCCGTCGACCGGCTGGCCTTTGTACGTCAGCGTCCCTCGAGCCGGATAAGCACCGTCGAGTCCGCCCGTGGAACAACCGCCAAGGAGCGACAAAACCGCCAGTGCGGCCAGCCCTCCAAAGCACCGAGAGAGAACGACTATTGTTGGACGCATGGTCACTTCCATAGTTGAGTTAGGTGGTCGGATGAGTTTCAGAGCCGCTTGGCATTAGGGCAACGCGCTGGCGGTTACTTCGCCGCCGTTGACCGTTCCCATGGCTCCCCAAGCGCCGTAGTTGCGATTGGGAGCGACGCCGTAGTTACCGCAGTCGATGCTGTCGCTGATAAAGTGGACGCTGCCGTCGGCCATGCAAACATTCACTCCACCGGTGTGCCAACTGCTAACGGTGAAGAGCCCCGAAGAGTTGCTGGGATTGACGTTGTTGATCTCGTAGCACGACGGACCGTTCGGGGGCAGGATCGTATTGAAGCCGCCCCAGTGCGGATGGCCGAACGCCCAAATTTCACTGGCCGGGAAGGTGCCCGAAACGGTTGATGAAATGTATTTGCCCCCCGCAGCTGTGGCCAGGCACAACGTCGGTGTGTTCATCAGCGTGGTAGCATTGAACGGATAGACCGCCAAACCGCGGACCGTTCTCGGAGTGGCCGAGGCATTGATGGCGCCCTGTGGACCGCCGTCACCGTGGCCTTTCTCGCTGATCGCGACCGTGTTGCTGGTTCCGTCGACGACGTCACTGAAACTCTTGTGGCCGCTGCGACCGACGCAGCCGTTGGCGTTGGTCGCTCCGATTGCTCCGTAGCCGAACAGGCCGTCGGTTTGCCCTGCCCAGTTGTTGACGATCGTCGTGCCCATCGAAAAGTGATAGGACCGCAGGGGCTGGTTCGTATAGCGGGCGTTGGTCGTCGGACTAGCCGACGGGCAGATCAGCGAGGCGATCGCCCCCATCCAGACAGCCGCGGCATTGTCGTACGGATTCAGTGCCACGTTGCCCGATTCTTGGTTGGCTCGCGGGGCCTGTTCGAAAAACGGCAGCATCGACACCAGGCCGTGGTAGTCTCCGCAACGCAGCGAAGGATTGTTGCGGCCGCCGCGGAGGTACGGGAATTTTTTGAACTGGTCGTGGTAGTTGTGCAGAGCCAAGCCCGTTTGCTTGAGATTGTTACTGCACTGCATGCGTCGCGCCGCCTCGCGCGCCGACTGAACCGCCGGCAAGAGCAGTCCCACTAAGATGCCGATGATGGCGATGACCACCAACAATTCGACGAGGGTGAACCCAAGGCGCTTCGAGAAAAGCAGCGGTCGAACGGGACTTCTTGCCAGCATGATCGTGCACTCCAGGATCAAAACATTCCAGCTAAACTCCAAAAATGACGCAAACAAAAAAAGGCAATCTCTCGGGGCAAGCACCAGGCGAGCCCGCGACGACGCCTCATATGGGTAATGGACTTCTGGTAACAGAGCAGCCAAACGAAAGCGAAACGAAAAAGCGAAACGAAGAGGTTTCGGCAACACGCGCGCAGGCTAGTGGGGCAGGAGGTGGGACTGTTGATGTGTGGCAGCGCGGCTATTTATTGTCCACCTGCTTCCCAGGTAATTGACATACTTCACCGCCGAAATTCTCCAACTTTTTCAAAAAAAATTCCGCTTCGCCGCATGCTCCTTGGGGGGCGGCCCCGGTAGGCACCCACGCGCCGGCAATTGACCCATAGCGAACTCACCAGCGGAGCGCGAGCGTCGCGTCGCCTAGAATGCAGCACACTGTCGGGAACAGGATACTTGCATGAACTCTCCACCGGTTAGAGGCCTCAGTGTGTTTCGTCTTCGCTCGCTTTTCCTTGCGACGGCGTTTGCTGCCGTATTGCTCGGCTGGCGTCAAACGTACCGAACTGTCCTGGAGCGCGAGAGCGAATTGCGAAGTCTCTCGAACCGCATGCGTGCGCTGGAATCGTCGTTTGCCGATTTGTATGTGCGACCGGTCCCGCATCACCGCGATAACGCAGCAACTCGCTTGCGGATGTTTTCGGGGAGGACGCTCGACGGTTGTGACTTGAGCGGCATGACGATTCACTCGAGCAATCCCGAATTTCAGTCCGTCACGCTCGACGGAGCCAATCTCGAAGGCGCCGACATTTCCGTCGGCTCAAGCTCGTTCCAGAGAGCCTGCTTCGATCATGCGCGTTTACAGAACGCCACGCTGGCGGCCAGCGGAGCCGCGTTCCAGTATGTGACGTTTGTCGGCGCCGACTTGCGCGGTGCGAAGTTGACCGCGGGAACGGGGGCGGATTTCCAGGTCGTCTCCTTCCGCGACGCCAACCTCACTGGAGCGAAAATCGTGTGTAGCGGCTCCAGCGCGTTCTCGGCGGTCGACGTCGACAATGCCCAGTTTCAAGCCGCCGACCTGAGCTCGATCGACGCTGACAATCTGGAGTCGAGCTACTTCTCCAAGCCCCCGACATACGACCGCCTGACCAAATTTCCCCCCGGCTTTGACCCCAAGCGCGCCGGCTGGCGTTTGGTCGATGCTAAGACATAGTCGCCTTTCGCTCCGCAAAAGTAGCGCGCACGCAGCGCACAAGCCACCACCGGCTGTGTTGGAGAACAATCTCCGTATCGTGGCTGCGTCGGTTCGTCGTTAGTTGGTTTCGGTAGGTGAGAGCTTTTCCGCGGGGGCGCGCTACTTTCGCGGAGCGA